>JAHHIL010000013.1 GCA_019358975.1 Trichocoleus desertorum ATA4-8-CV12 | reverse complement strand
CGCAAAGTAAGCATAACGCTAGGGCTTGACCTTAGCGGAGTGTCTAGAGGCGCTTTGACTTCGCCTTTAAGAGTTCGATTGTGGACTACTTAAGAATCCCCGTCTCTTTAGAGCGGGGAGTGTCAAAGGTTACGAAAGCACTAGCTTTGGCATCTACGAGTACAAAGATAACCAACTCAAACAGGTGTTTTCAGGCGCGGGCTATGGTTGTTAACTTAATCGGGTGGTAGTTCCAAAGCAATGGAGCCGAGGATACCTTTGCGGAAGTCATTTAAGATTTGCCGAGCCGTTCGCTCCACATCATTTTGGTACTTTTGCTCTGCTAGAGCATGGAGATAAGATTCGCCTGTAAATTCCGCTGGGTCTAGCTCGTAGCGCGATCGCAACGGGTTGCCTGAAATGGCTTCGGGGGCAGTGGCTTGCATACCTTTGATCAAATCAATTAGAGCAGAGGTAACCCGCTGGTTATCATAGGCCGCTTCCCCAATATCATCACAGATGGCGAGCTTGAAGGCCGCTTCTTGGTCGTTGAGTTTGGAGGGCAAAACTCCAGGTGCATCCAGTAGTTCAATCTGATCTGAAATTCGCACCCACCGGAGTTGCCGTGTTACCCCAGCCCGACGTGCACTATCCACCACTCGCCGTTTTAGCAGCCGATTAATCAAGGCTGACTTGCCCACATTAGGAAAGCCCAATACCACGGCTCGCACCGGACGAGGTAACATGCCGCGATCGCGCCGTCGTTGGTTCATTTGGACACCTGCATTCTGAGCCGCCTGAGCGATCGCCTCAATCCCTTTGCCATGTTGGGCATCGGTAAATAGGGCTTCTTCCCCTTGCTCACGGAACCATTCAATCCAGCGATCGCGCATTTGCGCTGGAATCATATCCATCCGATTCAAAACCAACACTTTCGCTTTGTTGCCAATCCAGTGCGGCACCTGCGGGTGATGGGTGCTGAGCGGAATCCGGGCATCACGCACTTCTAGCACTACATCGACCAGTTTGAGTTGGCTCAGCAGCGCTCTCTCGGCCTTAGCGATGTGACCGGGATACCACTGGATGGCAGGAGTTGTCATAATTCAGCGAGCCAGATTTATTAACGCAGATTCATTATTATCCTAGCGATCGCCGCTATTACAACCAAATCAATGACTTCAGTAATCCGCCTTCTAGCTCACTCTAGCCAATCATGTCTTTGACTGTCTAAGCTGTAATGAGCAATCGGTCTTCCGTCAACATCAGTATTCATAACTTTTAATTGAGAGCCAGAAGGTACTTTATGAGTCAAATATTGCAAGCAACCTTCGATGGTCAGGTTTTATATCCAGATGAACCCATTCAACTAGTCCCGAACACTCGTGTCCGCATCACGATTGAAACCATTGAAACTCCACAACCTGCGCGCCCTTCATTTTTACAAACGGCTCGGACGTTAAATCTAGAAGGCACCGGTGATTGGTCAGAAAAAATAGACCAGTATCTTTATGAGGAAGGCCATCGGGCAGATGAATAAAGTCTTTCTTGATACAGCTTACGCAATCGCACTCGCAGCTTCCAGCGATCAACATCATCAAAAAGCTGTTTAAGTCGCTATAGAGTTAGAGGCCAATCAGACGAATTTAGTCACAACTAGAGCGATTGTTCTAGAAATTGGTAATGCACTTGCTAAGCGACGTTATCGTCAAGCTGCAACACAGTTGTTGAATGCTCTTGAAATTGATCCGCTAGTTGAAGTTATTCCAGTTTCAGAAGCTTTGTATCAACGGGGTTTCCAACTTTATGCACAAAGAATTGATAAAGATTGGGGAATCATAGATTGCATTTCATTCGTGGTGATGCAAGAGCAAGGCTTAACTGATGCATTGACAACGGATATTCATTTTCAACAAGCAGGTTTTCGGGCACTGCTACGGGAAGAGTAGTCATGATTGAGAGCGATCGCGCCTAGTTAGCGAACTTGCTCAATTACGGTACGAACAGCGGCATAGGGTTGGGCACCACTCAGCCTGATTGATGCTTCTAGCGGCTCACTCGCTTGGTGTATTAACAAAGCTGGAACCCCTGAAATGCCGAGTTTGTGGGCTAGCGCTTGATCGTTAATGACTCGTTCGGTGTACTGTCCAGTTTCTAAAGCAGTGGATAGAGCTTCACGATCTAAACCAATAGAAGTGGCGATCGCGAGCAAAATATCGAGATGATTCAAATCCAACCCATCTTCAAAGAAAGCGCGAAACAGGGCATGATGCATCGCCTCAAAACAGCCGCGATCGCGAGCAAACTCTGCTGCTTCTAGAGCTTTGCGGCTACGAGGTTGCACGGGTGGTAAGTGCAAAGTAACTCCCCGCTCTTTCGCCATTGGATAAACGGCACGCTCCCAAGTGGTGCGGAGATATTCGCCTTGGGGGTCAAGCGTGGGAATTGGGTCAGGCCGTAGTTCAAAGGCACGCCATACCACCTGGACGCTCTCACCATATTCCTGCCGCAGTTGCTCAAGAACTGGTTCTTCCAGATAGCAAAACGGGCAAACGTAATCGCTCCAGACATCAATTTGAACTTGGGCTTCTTCGGGCATGATCGTTCTTAGCGGCAGTTTCTTTTAGGTTAGAGCCCGACGATAAAGGCAGCAGCAGTCTGAGGAGATAGGGCGATCGCTCTTGCAATGCCTTAATTCTTGTGTTCAATAGTTAATAGCAACGAATAATTTCAACTCGTGACCCTCATGGCTTTCAAGGAGCCTTGATATGACACTAGAGCTATATCAGGAGGTTGCTGTAACTCGTGACCTACCAGAATATGAACTTAAGGCAGGAGATGTTGCCACGTTGGTTGATTTCGTGTCTCATCCTGCTAACAGCGAAGAGGGATGTGTCTTGGAAGTTTTTAACGCAGTGGGCGAGTCTTCGGCTGTAATTGCGGTTCCTATCTCTGCTGTAGAAGCTTTGCGTGGTGATGGTTGAGCGGGTGAAGGAGAAAGAGTTCAACGTCGGTTGAGTGCATTGTGGTTGACAAGCCTGAACCCAAGCAAGCTACCGCACCCGCAGGCGCAGGTATGGGCGGTGACTTCGACTACTAATCGCTAGTCATTAATTAATCTCAACCCTCATCTCCTCGGAGGTGGGGGTTTTTGTTAGTTGCGCTGAACTTATTTGACTTTGAGCCATCCCATCACTTGGCCCACTGTTAATTGCAACTCTGCTGCAAATGCGGGTACTGGAAGGTGATTGCTCTCGGCATCAAAAACTTGTGGCTGCTGTTGCGGGGTGTAGACGAGTACCAGTTGTTCGGCAGGGTCAATCAGCCATCCGATCTGGGTTCCGTGATTGAGGCAATGCAGGATGTTGGTGATAACGCGAGTTGCAGATTGGTCGGGGCTGAGAATTTCAATGGTCCAATCAGGATGTGCAGCAAATGTGTTCGCGATCGCGCCGTCTTCATTGGTTGGGATGCGTTCCCAGGCGAATACGGCGATGTCAGGAACGATGGAGCGGCCTGAGAATGTACAGCGTAATTCAGGTAAAGCCAGAGCAATTTGAGCGTCTTCAACAACAGCGTTAATCGTAGCGGTGAGCTTTTGTTGAATGCGGCTATGCTGTCCCTGCGGCATGGGCTTCTGAAAGACTTTTCCCTCAATAAATTCACTCGCTGGCTCGGTTTCTGGCAGTTTCAGAAACTCGTCTAGCGTGATGGGTTTGGGCGGTGTTTGTACCATCAGCAGCCATCCTTCTACAGCCCGATTGCCTTACATTGTAGCGATCGCTTTCACTATTAAATGAGCATCAGATTCTCTTTAATCAACTTGTAAGGAATTTGTTAGCAGCTCAAGCGTTTTCTGATCGCGATCGCCATTAAAAAACTTGTTGAGTAGTTGCTGAAAAACTGATCCTTCAGGTGACACATAAGCAAATAACGTCGCGCAGGATTGCAGCTTCATGTCATCAGGGGAACCGAAAATTTCATGCGCCGATCGCCCCTCTACACTCAAAGCCGCTTCAGCGGACTCTATTAGCCGTGGCCCCAAAATCGGATGATTTAGGTATGCCTTAGTTTCTGCAACGCTCTTGATCGCGTATCGCTTAGAGGTCGCGCTGAACCCTAGCCCGTCGAACTGCGGGAAGATATACCACATCCAATGCGATCGCTTCCGACCCTGCTTGACCTCGGAGAGTGCCCGTTCGTAATCGTGCTCCTGCGCTTTCACAAAGCGGTTCAGGTCATGCGGCTCACCCACGCCACCGAATTTCAGGTCTGTCATCAATTTTCTCCTACGGGATGCAATCAGGATCGGGCTTTATTCGTTCAGCGTTTGAGCGTTCTACTTTCTTATTGTGCTCCGAACGACTGCGCTCCGAACGACTGCGCCCCTCGCGATCGCTCACTTCTCCGAGTCAATTATTACGATCTGTAGCGAGTTCGCGAAAATTACTGCTTAAAGCGATCGCCCTCACAACTACCAATCTCCGAACTGGGTACAATCAACGAGAATCCAGTATTGAGGCAAACTTTTCGGTTCTCTCAAGACTGGTATACAAACTATAAGTAGTCGTACGTGTTCACTGGTGGAATCAGGGGAAGTAGGGAGGGTCACATGGATGTAGATCGCGATCAAGAGCGGTGTTTAGAAAGTTTGACTTGGGCTATAGAACAACTCCAAGGCAAGGTAGACACGGCCAAGCTCAATAAGATCGCGGAACTGATCATTCAAGCCATGACAGGCCCCTGGCGCTACTTCCACACCCCAGAGCATATTTTCGAAGTCGGGGATTCTGGCGACGCGACCGAAGTTTTGGCCGCCCTCTTTCACGATTTGGTTTATGTGCAAGTAGACCAAGGCATCAGCGTCAACATCAGTCGCTTCATTGCTCCCTTCATTAAAGAAACCCCAGGCCACCTCGCCATTCTGGATGCAGAAGACTTACCCAGCGATCGCAGCTTCACCTTGGTCTTAACGGTTTTTGGTTTTGCTCCCAGTCAACGACTTTCCCCAATGGCAGGCCAAAACGAATTTCTCAGCGCCGTGATCGCCGCCAAAAGTTTAGAACCCCTCCTTTCCTACAGCCAGCTAGCTCAGATTGCCGCTTGTATCGAAGCCACCGTTCCCTTTCGACCCAAATCGGCTGAAGGTATCAGTAGCGACGAATCTCTATACCGAAGACTCTTAAGCATCAGTCAGCAGTTCGATTTAGGCTGGACAGAAGCGGAAACTCTAGAAATTACGAAACGGGCCGTACGCCTTGCCAACCGAGATGTAGAGAATTTTGCCTTTCCTAGCTCCGCCCATTTCCTCGACAACACCTGGAACCTCATCCCCGAAACCAACCACGACCTGAAAAACACCAACGCCTACAAGGTGCAAGGCTACCGCTTGTCGATTCAAAAGATGGAAGGCTTCATGAACTTCCTCAAACCAGAAGTTGTGTTTCGGCAGTTCCACAGTGAACCCAATGATGAAACCTATCAACGGCTGATCAACAACACCGCCAAAAACTTAGAAGTGGCCCGATTATATCTGGGGGCAAAATTGGTTTCGATCGCCATTATTGAAGCGTTGGCGTTTCGAATTGGCCGCGATGTTCCGATCTCTACCATGATGGGCGAATTGCCATCTTCGGGCTTTTCAACGGTGCAATTAGAACATTTCTTACCAAAAATTTCTAGCTACATTCCACCAGCCACCCCAATCGAACATGATGCCTTAGAACTCTTAGAAAAAGGCCGTAGCATTGATTCTTTCTACGATGTAAAAAACTCGCCCACTGCAACTTTTGTGGTGAAGTCGATCGGTTTCGCAGCTTTGCGGCAGTTGTTGAAACATGCGAAAGCTTTCTTCCAAGATGAAATTTCTGCCGAAGAGTTTCTTTCCTACTGCGATCCCACCGTGGTAGAGACGGTGACGAAGGGTGTCATCCAACTCTTCGAGAGCCGTAAACTGGCGATGCAACAAGAATCTCTCAATCGTCATTCTGCGATCGCATCTTAAAGAACCTAACCCCCAGCCCCTTCCCTACTAGGGAAGGGGAGCCAGATTCAAAGCCCCTCGCCGCGTAGGAGAGGGGTTTGGGGAGAGGTCTGCTTTAGTCCAGATAAGTGAAAAACTATCTGACTCTCACACTTAGCGTTGCACTCTGTCAGAGTAACCTTGACGGCGCAGCTCATTCTTGTCTAGGTCGCTAGCGCTTCTGTCAGCGGTATCGGGATAGAGGCCACCAAAGTCCTTGACTGCTTCTGTGGACTCCTTGGCAATTCTTTCAATCCGACCCTCGCCATCGGAAGAATTGATCTCACGGGCTTCGCGATTCCACTCACCTGTGGTTTTGGGTCGGTCGGAATCGTTCTGGTGAGCGACGGTGTTGATTCGGTCACTAATCGCTTTGCTGCTACCGCTGTTAGGCTGAGCGTTGGTGGTCAACAAAATAAAACCAACGAGCGCAACAGCCAAAAAACGCTTGACTTGTAGTTGATTAAACAAAGAACTAACTTGAGCGATCGCTCCAGAAATCAAATTTTTCATCAAAGTACTCCACTAATCCATTTTCAAGGCTTTTCATAATTTCGAGAGACCATTGCACTTGTTTCGCGTTGTCTCAGGCAATTAATTCTCTCGACAAAATTAAGACTAACTAGTAAAACAAGATTCTTCCTCTAACAGAAGTCATAAGTCGCGATCGCTGATCGGCTGCTAAAGACTGACGAACACATCTATCAATGGTAGGGGTTGCTTACTAGCCACAGCGATCGCCCTTCGTTGTACCAATAGCTCTGCAACCAGCTCTAGAAGCGGCAGCTCTACAATAGAGGTCATTGAGGTTGGGCGATCGCAATGCACGTGCCAGAAACAAACCCCAAGGCTGTTATTTCTGAACCAAGTCTTTATGAAAGCGACTTCTATGCCTGGACGCAGAAACAAGCTGCTTTACTCCGCCAGCAGCAATGGAGCCAGCTTGACCTGCCAAATTTGATTGAGGAAATGGAATCTTTGGGCAAGCAGCAACGCCAAGAACTCCGCAACCGCTTGAGTTTGCTGATTGGACATTTGCTGAAATGGCAATACCAACCCGAACGTCGTAGTCGCAGCTGGCTAGCCACCATTCGGATTCAACGTCTTGACACTTCAGATTTGCTGGAAGATAACCCTAGCCTCAAGCTTTATGTAGAAGAAGTATTGCAGAAAGCTTATCTAAAAGGTGTGGAATTGGCTGTGAGTGAAACCGATTTACCCAGTCGTACTTTTCCCGCAGTATGTCCTTACGAGTTGGACAAAATTTTGAGCGATCGCTTTTATCCAGGAGAACCGAGTGAGTTAGTTGATGAGTTGGGGGTGAGCAACGCTACAAAACCTTGATTTTCACATGACCGTTTCGAGCGCTCTTGTCGGAAAGTTAGCCCAGCGATCGCAAACAGTTCCCTAAAGTCTGTTTACTTTCTCCATGAACTTTTGCAACTGGCTTCTGCTTCACTTCAACTTTGGCTTGAGAGGAAGCCACCATCAGGGTCACAAAAGCTAAGGCTTGAGCTGTTTCATAGCCGCAGGTTGCTGCTGGGTGCAAGAAATTTCAAAGGGATATCGCGATCGCCCCCTGAGTCAGCTAGTGTTCCTACAGTTATTGTTGCAGCTGCGATGAATTGAGATCTGATCTACGGGCTGGTGCGACTCATGCTTGATGCAATTTCTCCCTGCGGCTTTGGCTGCATACAACGCTTGATCGGCTAACTGCAACAGGCCAGCAGTTGTTTTGCCATGTTGGGGAAATACACTAACGCCCCCGGACACAGTGGACTGGATTTGTTGGCCATTGAACTCCACCCAGGTCTCTTGCCAGGACAGTCGAATTTGCTCCACCCGTCGATAGGCAAAGTCTAATGGCATCTTTGGCATCACTAGCACAAATTCCTCACCGCCATAACGACAGGCAATATCGCTAGAGCGGCTGTGGTAACTCAACAGCTCGCCAAAAGCTTGCAACACGCGATCGCCCCCTAGGTGCCCAAACGTATCGTTAATCTGCTTAAAATGATCAATATCTAGGAGAGCAACTGTAATGGGATAACCTTCACGGGTGGCTCGTGCCAAGTCTCTAGGAAACGTTTCTTCCAGATAACGGCGATTGAACAAGCCTGTGAGTACATCTCGTATCGCTCGCTCTCGCAACTGAGTTTGCAACGTCTTAATCTCTAGTAACTGGCCTTGTAAACAGTGATTGGCCTTTTGCAGTTCTAGCTCTGCTTGGTGGCGTTCGGTCACATCTCTTAAGATAATCAAGCACCCTGTAAGGTGCTGGGCGCGATCGCGGAGTGGGGTTGTGCGTAGCTCTATACAGCGCAGCGGCTTGCCCTCTCTAGCAATTGTTAGCCTATGGTCGCCGCTATCGTAGCAACGCCGAGCTATATCTTGCCATTGCAATAAGCTTTTCGCTACGGGCTGTCCAATACAGGCAACGGTTGCGCCTAGCAGCTCTCGTGCTGCTGGGTTAATATCCACAATGCGATTTTGCCGATCTAAAACCAGCACTCCATCACTCATGCTCTCAACCAACGTATCGCGGGCTACTGGTACTAGATCAAACATCTGAAAGCGAAAGAGACTCGCACAACAAATTAATCCAGTGAACATAAAGCTCATCGGTGTAATGTTCAAACCGGGAGGGGTGAGATCGAACACGTATAGGCTAACCCCGACGAAGGGAATCAAGGCTCCCGCTAGTGCCAACATGGACTGCCGCCGATAAAGCAGGGAGGGACGGAGCGCTGCTTTCAGTAAGAAAATTGCTCCAGCCAAGGTATAAGCATAAACACAAGCTATGATCCAAAAGAATCCGGGGCCATGCTCGTAAATGAGTAGGTTGTTTCTGTCAGAACTCCATAAAAATCCAGTCCAAACCCAATGATGCCAACTGTTTGTCATGACGAGAATGACATTCAAAATTGGCAAAGCCCAGAGCGATGCTAGATTTTTGGGGGTCAGCCACTGTTTTTGTTGGGTGAAGTGGGTTGCGAAAATCAGAAACAGTGTAATCACGCTGCCAGAGCCGACATACTCCAGCTTCGACCACAATATTTTGCTGGATAACGTCGTTGCGGTTGCCTCTAATGCTGCAACAGCGGCATACCCTGCGATCGCCAGCATCATTAAGATAAAGGGCTTGCTAGCCGGAGCTGCGGCTCGTCGCCGCCAAGCTGCATAGGCAACCCCTACAGAGATTAGGGCAGTGAGTCCTAGAAGATAACAGTAAGGATGAAGGTAAGAAATACCAGCATTGTGATGTAGCGTGTTAAGGCCCATCTCTAGCACTATAGCAGTAGGGATAATTCAGTACGTACAATTCAGCATGTACCACTCAGTATGCACAACCCATCGCAGTCCCGCTTCTGCTGAGTTGCTGAAGATTGCTTGTATTCTGCACAAAACTGTAGGTAACGTAAACTGGCTAAAACCAAGCCGCCAAAATAGAACCTAATCGGAATGCGATCGCGCCCACCGATTCAAGAGAGCGATCGCAAACACTTCAATAAATCCTGTTTGCCTACCACATAAACTTTTGCCACTGGGTTCTCTCTAACCTGTACCTTCGCTTGAGAGAAGGCCACAATCGCAGTCACAAAGGTTAAGCCCTTTAACTTTTTCATCGCGACGGCTTGCCTTGTGGCTTGCTGCAGAAAGTCTTTCTCGAAGGGGTATTGCGATCGCCCGTATTGGCGGTACAACTGCTTGCCGTCACTCCGCACCTCACCCCGATGGGATTTGACATCAATTGTGTAGGCTCGGCCTTGCGGGGACAGCAGAAATACGTCTACATCTCCGACCGAGCGATCGCGCACCCCATATTCAATCTGCCAGCCTTCGCTTTGCAGAGGTGTGAGGACTGCCGCGATCGCTTCTTCTCCCGCTGCACCTTGGTCGGCGCGATTGGCTTTGCTCCATAACTTTTGAGCTCGGAAGTAGCTGAAACCTGCTGGCACTAAGCAGCCCAAATAGAGCCAACTGGGTAACGACACAACTGTTGGGAAGAGAAACTGGAGGAGCCACGGTAGCACCCAGGGCAACAACACCCACAACGCGGCGATCGCAAACCCCAACACTGCTTTTGTGCGGCGCTGTCTAGCCATCACCCGCACATTTTGTCCTGCCCGTGGCACTGGTGCTTCTCTAGTTGGTTAGTTTTGCTAGTAATTCAGGCTCTTAGCCTTAGGGCACGATTAACACGGGACAGGGGGAAAGATTGATCACCCGATTGGTGACACTGTCGGCGGCTCCCTCCTCAGTCAGCCCTAGACCTCGGCAGCCCATAATAATTAAGTCAACTTCAATTTCATCCGCAACATCACAGATGGTGAAAGCAGGCTTGCCTTCGCGTTCGATCAGTTCGGTGTCAATTCCTTGATCCGAAAACAGATTTCTAGCGGTTTTCAGCAATTCCGCGATCGCTTCTGGGGAAGCCATTTCCGCACTGGGAGCCTCTTCCCCAGGCTCTGGTGTTTCCACCACAGACAAAATAATTAAGCGACTGTGATGGAACTTCACCAGCTCTGCCACAGTATCGGCAGCTTGACGGGATTCGCGGCTTTGGTCAATGGGAAACAGAACAGTTTTAAACATGAGCGCAACTCCGGGACACAGACCTAGGTAAAATGTGGACGGCGCATAATACGAACCCAACAACAGATTCAGGTTGATCCGTTCAGGCTTTCTCGTTGATTAGGTAGAAATACCTGAAACAGGTCACGGCTTGTTTTAATCTAATTAATAGGTACAAAGGCTCACTCAGGAGATTTTTCTGTGTCCAAAAAAACTGTAGCAAATTTATCGTCGTCCGATTTAGCTGGCAAGCGGGTTCTAGTCCGGGCTGACTTCAACGTACCCCTCGACGACCAAGGCAATATCACAGACGATACTCGCATCCGGGCCGCTCTGCCAACCATCCAAGAGTTGACCTCGAAGGGAGCCAAGGTAATTTTGTGCAGCCACTTTGGACGGCCCAAGGGCGTAGACGACAGCCTGCGTCTGACTCCTGTGGCTAACCGCCTCTCCGAGTTGCTGGGTAAAACCGTGGTCAAGACCGACGACTGCATCGGTGACGAAGCTGCGGCTAAAGTCGGTGCCTTGCAAAACGGTGATGTGCTGTTGCTAGAAAATGTCCGCTTCTACAAAGAAGAAGAAAAGAATGATCCTGAATTTGCCAAAAAGCTAGCTTCTCTGGCCGACCTATACGTGAATGACGCTTTCGGTACTGCTCACCGGGCGCATGCTTCCACCGAAGGTGTGACTCACTACCTCAAGCCTTCTGTCGCTGGCATTCTGATTGAGAAAGAACTCAAGTACCTACAAAACGCGATCGAAAATCCTCAGCGTCCTTTGGCAGCGATCGTTGGTGGCTCCAAAGTTTCAAGCAAAATCGGCGTCATCGAAACCCTGCTCGACAAAGTAGACAAGCTGTTCATCGGCGGCGGCATGATCTTCACCTTCTACAAAGCGCGGGGTCTGAGCGTGGGTAAGTCTCTGGTAGAAGAAGACAAGCTAGACCTCGCTCGCGCCCTAGAAGCGAAAGCCAAAGAAAAAGGAGTTGAGCTGTTGCTGCCTACCGATGTGGTAGTAGCTGACAACTTCGCGGCTGATGCCAACGCCCAAACCGTCAGCATCGAAAACATTCCCGATGGCTGGATGGGTCTGGATATTGGTCCCGACTCAATCAAAGTGTTCCAAGACGCGTTGGGCCAGTGCAAGAGCGTGATCTGGAACGGACCAATGGGTGTGTTCGAGTTTGATAAATTCGCCCAAGGCACCGAAGCGATCGCTCATACTCTGGCAGATCTAACCAAGCAAGGCGTAACCACCATCATCGGCGGCGGCGACTCTGTGGCTGCGGTGGAAAAAGTCGGCGTGGCAGACCAAATGAGCCACATTTCTACCGGGGGTGGGGCCAGCCTGGAACTGCTCGAAGGTAAAGAGCTACCTGGTATTGCCGCTCTAGATGAAGCGTAAAGCGCAATCACTATGACCTTAATGGCAGCTTAATGGCGTTCTTCGTGCAGGGCAGGCTCAGGTCTGCCCTTTATTTTGGGCGATCGCTTTTGCGCCACTAGCGCCCATAAAAAACTGGCAGCTCCAAGGTTGTAGTCAGGAGTGCCAGCCTAGCGTGCATGGATTGATGTGAACTCTCTTTACAGTGTGGCCCACTCACTCAGCAGCAACATCCTCCAGTCAGGTGGTTTGCACCAGCCATCACTTAGCCTCCTGCAAGATTGGTTGAAGTGGGCTGGACGTTATGGCGCTCTTCTTGAAATAATCTGAGCGCGTAAGCAGTGGCTGGCATAGCTTGTAACTCTGCAACTCGCACTGCCATCCCCGGAGGTAACTCCTCAAATTCAGGTAGCGTAACGCCATACTCTTTGGGCATTAAGACAGGAGCTGCAAGAGCTGCAAAGGTTAAATCAGCAGCCGTGAAAGTATTGCCAACCAGATAACGTCGGCCATCCGATAGTCGCTGGCTGACCATTTCAAAAATATGCTTGGTTTCACTAAAAGCTGTGGCTTCTGACTCAGCGGTGACATTTAGCGCTTTAGCAATTAGCTGACGAGTGAGTGGAAATAAAACTGGGGTTAAGCGCCGCTCTAGGGTTGGAGTACCTTCACACCACACTGGCAGGGTTAGATCGCTCCTGGGCAGCAAGTGGAAGTAGACCCAGCATCGCAAAGCCACTCCCAAGCGAGCATCGAACAATTCTTCTAGCTCCTCAACCTCTCGTCGCAAATCTGGGTCGCTAGGATATAGCTTGTGTTCGAGGGCGAAAACCTGATCTACGTACTGCAAAATTTGGGTTGAGTCAGCCACAACTTCTGTCTGCGTGACTAAGACTGGAACCTTGGCCCCAGCTCCTAACTGCCAGGTAGCAAGGCGACTAAACAAGGGAGCATGACGTTCTTCCACGTAATCTACCTGAAGCCGATCTAGAGCCCACCGAGCTTTCTCGCAATAATGGCTCACTGGAATCGTAATCAGACGGAGGGCAGGGCTTTCAATGGGTGGTTGCATGTGATTGATACCTAATGCCAACGTCAGCCGCCTATAACCTAGCTGGTTTCAGCCATAATTGCCAGACTTAGGTCATGATTTGATCCAGAGGCGATCGCGGCGAAAACAGTACCGCCCCATCTAAAACTATGCGAGTTGTCGTTCAACGGGTTAAATCTTCTCAAGTCACGGTTGATGACCAAGTAATTGGCAAAATTAGCCGAGGCTTGAATCTGCTGGTGGGCATTTCCAGCACCGACACAGAAGCCGAACTCGATTGGATGGCCCGGAAATGTTTGGAGCTGCGACTATTTCCTGACTCAGACAATGGCAGTGGCCGCTTTGACCAATCGGTGCAAGAAATCGGGGGTGAGCTGTTGGTGGTCAGCCAGTTTACCCTCTACGGAGATTGTCGCAAAGGTCGCCGTCCCTCTTTTGATCAAGCCGCTGCTCCTGCGATCGCGGAACAACTCTATGAACAATTTGTGGCTAAACTTCGCCAAAGTGGTCTCAAGGTAGAAACTGGGAAATTCGGAGCCGTGATGGAAGTCGCGATCGAGAATGATGGCCCGGTGACGATGTGGTTGGAGCGCAAGGCTACTTGACGTGAGTGGGTGGTGCGTTTCAACGCACCCTACAGGATTGCACCTGCTACCATTCCTACGAGCAAGATAAAGCCTAACCAGACATTTTGGCGGAACATTTGGCCGTAGGTGGCTGGAGGGAGATGGTTTTGGCGGAGGCGGATCGATTGCCAAGCCCAACCTGCAACTGCGATCGCCCAAGTGAGCCAAAAGCTGAAGTGAAGCTGCATCTCTAAGCCCAGCCAAGCCAACAATAGGGCGGTGCCGATGTAGAACAAACCAATCGCAGAGGCAGTTCTAGGGCCAAAGAATAAAGCACTGGAGTTCACCCCAATTCGGCGATCGTCTTCGCGATCGGGCATGGCGTAAACGGTATCAAAACCTAGCGTCCACAGGACGGTGGCTCCCCACAACAACCAGGTGGGAAATTCTAAGCGTCCTGTGACGGCGCTCCAGCTAATCAGCACTGCAAAACCCCAGGCGATCGAGAGGACCAGTTGGGGGACAGGAAACACTCGCTTGGCTGAGGGATATAACAGGATGACTGGAACGGCTGCAACGCAGAGCCAAAAACTTAATGCGTTGAGATACAAGGCTAAGCCCCAAGCACAGAGCAATGAAACTAGCAGCACCACAAACCCCGTTTTGACGGAAAGGGCACGAGAGGCGAGGGGGCGATCGCGGGTGCGCTGCACTTTGGGGTCAATGTTGCGGTCCCACAAGTCATTCACCACACAGCCAGCGGCACTGGTCGCCAGACTGCCTAAGACGATCACGCCGACTAAAAGAAGTGGTGGTGTGCCTCGTGCCGCCAGAAATACCGCCCAGAGCGCTGGCAACATTAAGATCAAGCGTCCTTCTGGTTTGTCCCACCTCAGAAGCCGAATCACGGTTAGCCAAGTGGGTTCAGGTTGTTGCTCAGGCTGGGTCAGCATGGGTTAGGCGGGAGAAAACTGTTACAATTCCTAATCTTTTAGAATATCGCTGTTCTCGGTGCAGAAATTCGCTTTTGTTAGCGAAAAACTGACGCGATCGCCTGTTCCAGCTCTTCAACCAAGGAAAAGCATCAGAGGACGACACGCCGCGATAAGATCAGGGCGATCGCAGATTCAGCGCAAAAGGCAGAGGCAGTCCGGTGAGCGTTCCCATCTCGGCTGAGCAAGATCGCATTCTTGCCGCCATTGACATTGGCACTAATTCCATTCACATGGTCGTGGTACGGGTTCAGCCCACCTTGCCCGCCTTTAGCATCATGGCCCGCGAGAAAGATACCGCTCGGCTGGGCGATCGCGACCCCGAAACCGGAGATCTCACCCCTGCGGCAATGAAACGGGCGATCGCGGCGTTGAAGCGCTGTAAAGATATTGCGGCCACGCTCAATGCCGAGCAAATTATTGCAGTGGCTACCAGTGCAGTACGGGAAGCGCCCAACGGCAAAGACTTTGTCAAACAAGTGGAAGCGGAAGTTGGCATCATCGTCAACTTAATCTCTGGGCAAGAAGAAGCCCGCCGCATCTACTTAGGCGTACTTTCTGGGATGGAGTTCGATAACCAACCCCACGTGATCATCGACATTGGTGGTGGTTCTACCGAGCTGATTCTAGGCGATGGGCATGAACCGCGTACGCTCAGCAGCACCAAGGTTGGAGCGGTTCGCCTCACTGCTGAATATGTCAGCACAGACCCGATTAGCAACGCGGAATTTCAATATCTGCAAGCTTATATCCGAGGCATGGTCGAGCGTCCAGTCGAGGAGTTACGGGCTCATCTCAAACCCGGAGAAGTGCCGCGTTTAGTCGGAACCTCTGGCACTGCCGAAACGGTTGCCATGCTTCATGCCCGTGAAATGCTAGGCATCATTCCGGACCCCTTGAACGGGTATCGGGTGTCGCTGGCAGACCTCAGAGAAATTGTGGCACGTCTGCGAAAACTCAGCTTTGCTGAGCGGCTGGCTCTACCGGGAATATCAGAGCGTCGTGCCGAAATCATTCTGGCAGGAGCCTTGATTCTGCAAGAGACAATGGCTTTCTTGGAAATTGATGCCTTCACCATCTGCGAGCGGGCTTTGCGCGAAGGCGTGGTGGTGGATTGGATGCTGACCCACGGACTGATCGAAGATAAGTTGCGCTACCAAAGTTCTGTGCGGCAGCGGAGTGTGAAGCGGGTGGTTCGCAAGTATCAGGTGAATCTGGAATATAGCCAACGGGTAGCAGAATTTGCCACCAGCTTATTTGACCAAACTCAGGGTTGGTTACACTTCTGGGGTGAGGAAGAAAAAGAACTGCTGTGGGCTGCTGGCATGCTTCATAACTGCGGGCACCATGTGAACCATGCCTCCCACCATAAGCACTCTTATTACTTAATCCGCAACGGTGATTTACTCGGCTATACCGAAATTGAAATTGAAACTATTGCAAACTTAGCTCGCTACCACCGCAAAAGCAGTCCCAAAAAGAAACACGAAACCTACCGCAATCTCACCAGCAAAAAGCATCGACGTGTGGTCGAACAGTTGAGTGCTTTGTTGCGCTTAGCGGTCGCCCTCGATCGCCGTCAGATTGGAGCGGTACAGCAGGTTCGCTGTGAGTATCGAGCTGAGACGAGGGAATTGTATCTCTGGCTCCAACCGACGCAGCCCAAGGATGATTGTGCTTTAGAGTTGTGGAGTGTGGATTACAAGAAGGGTGCCTTCGAGACGGAATTTAACCTCAAGCTGATCGCCAAGTTGGCAGCAGAAGCAGCTCCAGTCCCAATTCCTTAGCGATCGCGTAGCTTTTTGCGCAACTATACTGAGTCAAAAATTTTACTAAATCTATTTTAATATACTCAGTAATCCTGGTTTGGCTGGGGCATGCTAATAGATAGCCATTCGGACCCAGCAGAATTTGTATGCAAGGCCCCAATCAGCCGCTAGATCAGAGTTGCTGTTGCTCCACCCATTGCTGTAGAAGCGATTCCAGGGGCCAAGGGGACCCGCAAGCGATCGCTGGTACAAAACAAGCTCAACAACAGTCACCGCAGGATCAGCGGGAGCTAGAAGCCAAAGTGGCCGAGCGCACGGCTGAGCTGACTCGCATGAACCAGCAATTACAGCAGGAAATCTTACAACATCAAACGACTGTCACAGCGTTACAGGAAAGCCATTCACTTCTGAGAAATGTGATTGATCACATTCCCGATCATGTGTTTGCCAAAGATGTGGCAGGCCGCTTTGTTTTGGTCAATGCCACACTTGCCAACTCCTTAGCTCAACCACCGGAGGCGCTCCTAGGCAAGCAGAGCGATGAAATTTTTGCTGCTGAAGTTGCCACGCGATTTCGCGCCAAAGATCTACACGTTATCAGCACAGGAGTATCTGAAACCTTTGAAGAATTGTTCAGCTCTCCCACGGGTCTATTAACAACGAGGCTCACTACCAAACTGCCTTGGCGGAATGCAAACGATGAAATTATTGGCATTATTGGCATCGCGCGGGATATCAGCAGTCGCATTCATACAGAAACAGCCTTACGAGAAAGTGAGGAACGGTATCGCCAACTGGTAGAGCTTTGTCCGGACGCTATTTTTATTCAGCGTGACGGCAAGTTTGTGTTTCTCAATCCAGCAGCTGTCGAGTTGTATGGCGGCACCTGCACCGAAGATTTGATCGGCACCTCTGTTTTAGAGCGGGTTCATCCGGACTACCAAGCGTTAGTTCAAGCTCGTATGCAGCAGCTCCAGCAAAGTAAGACTCCTGCGCCTCTGATGGAGCAAAAACTTTGCCGCTTAGATGGCACGATGGTCGATGCAGAGGTGACGGCTATTCCCCTAACCTACCAAGGAGAACCTGCAATTCAAGTGGTACTGCGGGATATCACAGAACGCCAAAGAGTAGAAGCTGTACTCAGAGACAGCGAAGCTCAGCTCAAACTGGACATCATTGAGGGGCAACAGGCAGAAGAGTTGCTGCGCCAGCAAAGCCAACGCGATCGCTTGATTGCAGATGTTGTTCAGCAGATTCGTCAGTCTCTGCATCTCGATACCATTCTCAGCACCACAGTCAAAAATATTCGTCAATGTTTAGAGAGCGATCGCGTCACGCTCTACCGTCTAGATGGCAACAGTCGGGGACGATTTATTGCTGAGTCTGTAGCACCGGAGTGGCCTTCATTGCTACGCACTACCATGCGCCAATCGTGGTTGAAACACTATCTAGACCACTATCATCAAGGCTTGGTTTCCGTCTTCGTGGATGTGCAACAGGCATTCTCGCCAGGAATGGAGCGGTTTTTGCAGCGCTACCAAGTGCAAGCGGGTTTAGCAGTGCCTATTCTACAGGGACAAAAGCTATGGGGACTGTTGATGGTTCACCAGTGCTCTACCTCCCGTGACTGGCAAGTTTACGAAATAGATCTGCTCCAGCAATTAGCCGCCCAAGTCGCGATCGCCATTCAACAATCAGAACTGTTTCGGCAGGTGCAACAGTTAAATACCGTTTTGGAAGATCAAGTCCAAGAACGCACCGCTCAACTGGCGCAAGCTCTGGACTTTGAGGCGCGGTTGAAGCGAATTACCGACAAAGTGCGCGACAGCCTAGATGAAGATCACATCCTCACTACAGCAGTACAGGAATTGGCTTTGGGTTTGGAGGTGCGGTGTTGTGATACTGGAATCTACAATGCTGCGCACACGACTTCTACGATTACTCATGAATATAGTGATAGCTTGTCAGCTATTGGTCGAACTATCGCAATGGCCGATAGACCAGAGATCTACCAGCAGCTTTTACAAGGCCAGTACTTACAATTTTGTATTAGTGATAGTTTAACCATCCGTTCTGCCCAAGGGTCATCCACCATGTTGGCTTGCCCAATTCTGGATGACCAAGGAGTGCTAGGAGATCTCTCGCTCTTTCGTCCCGATCACTCAATCTTTAATGAGCTAGAAATTCGTCTAGTGCAGCAAGTTGCTAATCAGTGTGCGATCGCGATTCGGCAAGCTCGTCTGTATCAAGCGGCGCAAGCCCAAGTCGCCGAACTCGAAAAGTTGAATCGGCTCAAAGATGATTTTCTTAGCACCATTTCTCATGAGCTGCGTACGCCGATGGCGAGTATCAAAATGGCAGCTCAAATGCTAGAAATGACTCTGATGCAGGAAGAGAAACTCGCTCCTAGCTCCTCTGATCGCGCTTCGCAGTACTTCCAAGTCTTACATGACGAATGCGATCGCGAGATTAAACTGATTAACGATCTGCTCGACTTAACTCGCCTAGACGCAGAAACAGAGCCACTCCTCTTCACTGCCATCAACCCCTATTGTTGGATTCCGAGCGTAGTTGAACCGTTTTTAGAACA
The DNA here is from genome assembly GCA_019358975.1 of Trichocoleus desertorum ATA4-8-CV12. Taxonomy (NCBI): domain Bacteria; kingdom Bacillati; phylum Cyanobacteriota; class Cyanophyceae; order Leptolyngbyales; family Trichocoleusaceae; genus Trichocoleus; species Trichocoleus desertorum. The sequence goes on along the minus strand of JAHHIL010000013.1, from coordinate 91,712 downwards.
GGCGCGAATGCAAGAGCAAGAGTTGCAAGTGCATTTGCCCCCTGGCTTACCCACGCTGCACACCGATTTGAGCATTTTAGAGCGCATCTTAACCGAATTGCTCCGCAATGCCTGTAAGTACACACCGACCCAAGCCGCGATCGCGGTGACAGCTCAGGCCAACTCAGAATTTTTCCGGCTCACAGTGCATAACTCCGGCGTGGAGATTGCAGCCGTAGAACTAGAGCATGTCTTTGATAAGTTTTACCGCATCCCCAACCATGACCCCTGGAAGCATGGCGGCACAGGCTTGGGGCTCGCCCTAGTGAGAAAATTGGTAGAACACTTAAGCGGCACTATCCAAGCAACGAGTGAGGCGAACCAGGTCAGCTTTACTGTGCAGATCCCGATCGCACCTCCCGCTTTAACTTGAGTGCCGAGCGATTACTCTGTCTTGCCCAAACGCCGTTGCAGTTGCCTGAAAGCTTGATACATTTCTGGTAACCGTTTGTAAATGGCTGAAGCTTTCAAATAGATTTTGTTATCTACGGCTGGGCTACCCGACACGATCGCCCCTGGTGCCACATCGCCGTGAATTCCTGTTTGTGCCGTCGCGATCGCCCCATCTCCAACTATTGCTTGGTTAGCGACCCCTACTTGTCCCGCCAAAATCACCCGATTGCCAATTTTGACTCCGCCTGCCATCCCCACCTGAGCCGCCATTGCACAAGCTTCCCCGATCTGGCAACCATGAGCGATATGCACCATATTGTCGAGTTTGGTGTTGCGGCCAATCCGAGTTTCCCCCACCGCAGGGCGATCGACGGTAGAGTTGCAGCCAATTTCCACCCCATCCTCCAGCACCGTATAACCCGACTGCTCCATCTTGTACCAACCTGCTTGGGTCGGGACAAAGCCAAAACCTTCAGAACCGATCGCCGCTCCAGAGTGAATCACACAATCATTGCCAATGCGGGTGCGCTCATGAATTACACAATTGGCATGGAGGGTGGTGCGATCGCCAATCTGCACCTCTGGGTAAACCACCACATTGGGATGAATGCAAACCTCATCCCCAATCTTCGCGTTTGCCTGAATGACCACATGCGGCCCGATATATACTCTCTGACCCACTTGTGCCGTGGGGTGAATCACTGCGGTTGGGTGAATATCAGGAGTGGGACGGAAGGGTTTGTAGAATAGGGCGATCGCTTGAGCAAATACCAATCGTGGCTGGGAGGTGGCAATCCAGGCAATGCCTCTTTCTGTCGCCTGCGCTTGCAAAGTTTCGTTGGGGGGCAAAATTAAAGCACTCGCCGCTGTTTTGCCCACTTCCGCCGCAAACTTGTCGCCCTCAATGTAACTAAGCTGCCCTGAGACCGCTTCATCGATCGCTGCAACACCTTGTAGATCTGGGTCGCAGCTAGGGTGACTGGTCAAGCTACTACCAGTCGCAACAGTACTGAGGGGTTGAATAATTTGACTAAACTTCATCGCAAACAGGCAACAAGAGGTGGCGTAACGCATGGTAAGCCGTAATTGAGGCGATCGGCAACTTTTGCAACAAGACTCATACAGACCAAAACACCTAAAACCCCTCTAGCTGCAGTCTAGAAGGGGCTTTAGGTGTTTAACCTAGGTTATTCGCGATTTGATTTAAAGCAACCTGATCTTATTTTGATTGTTTCTGAGAAAAGACAACGACATCTCCACCACTCAGCACATCAATCGCCACCACATCGGTGAGGGCGACGTTGTTGTTGTTCAATACGTTCTTGATAATCTCGTTGTCGTTCAAGACGTTCTGTAGATTCAGGATCTCTACGTTATTGCGGTTTAATGCATTATTAAGCGCATTAACATTGTTGCCGTTAAGCACATCTTCAACATTCACAACCCGCACATGTTCAACGGTCAGGTTGTTCAACGCTTTTAAATTGGTAATTTCAACTGCAATATTGTTCAGAGCTGCAATGAGATTACCAGCAGTTGCTTGTTTGACAATCTGAGCGCTTGCAGGCTCTTGCATTAGAGTAACCGCTGGAATGCCGAGCATGAGAATGCCAGCACCCAACATAGAAGCCAATCGTACTTGTTTGTTCTGCATGTGAACCTCCTAAGGTTTTCGGCCTGAACTTCGAATATAAACAGCTATCCGTTATGAAGAATACAAACAGAGTTGAGCTATATTGCTAAACTCTTTTGCAGAGCGTCTTGTCGGAATGAATTGCTGATATCTCCAAAGTACAAATCTGTTGCTCTGGTTGCCCCTGTCAAAAGGGTTACATTTCCCTACTGGTAAGGATCACACTAGAGTTGGAGGGCGGAACTGTTCCCGGAATTTTATAAAGAGTTCATTAAGAAATTCTATCGCTTCCCGAAATTCCATAAAAAATTCATGAAGCAATCATATCGCTGCACCAGCGTTTAACTGCATTGAGCCAGATTTAGCTAACCCCTCCTGGCGATGGCCGTAGTAGCCTTCACACAGATTGGAACGCAGATGGATAAATGACTTTGCTTTGATATCCCTGTAGTTCCGGTTGCAAGAGCTTCACCATAAAAAATCCCGCTGGAACTGGAAAAGGAGACTCAATGCCATAGTTCACAGATGGCTCAAAGCCAAAGCGGTTATAGAACGGAGGATGTCCTAAAATAATGACTATTACATCTCCTCGCTCTTCTGCTTTTGCCAAACCTATTTGAACGAGAGCACTGCCCATTCCCTGGCGTTGATATTGAGGATGTACCGCCAAAGGAGCCAAACCTAGAACAGGCAGCGTTTCTTCGCCCACCAAGTCGATGTAGCTAAAAAGGATATGTCCGACAACTACGCCTGCCTTTTCTGCCACTAAAGTTAGCTCAGGGATATAGCGATCGGACAATCGGATCTGTTCTACTAGATGGGCTTCATCTCCCTGCTTAAATGCTGCAAATAAGAGATCAGCGATCGCCGGATAATCGGCGGGGGTTTCAACTCGGATTTGCATCGGTAGCCATTAAACTTGCCGTTCTAGAAAGGCTACACATTCCACATGAGCAGTTTGCGGAAAGAAATCGACGGGTTGAGCTTTGACCAACCGATAGTTGCCTTCCTGACAGAGAATCTTCAGGTCACGCGCTTGAGTCGCGGGTTTGCAGCTAACATACACAATCCGCTGAGGCTGGATTTGCAGCAACGTCTCCAACACAGCGCGATCGCAACCTTTGCGGGGTGGATCGAGCAGCACAATATCTGGTTGCACAGCTAGTGTGCGTAACACCTGCTCTACTGCTCCTGCCTGAAACGTCACATTCTTAATGCCGTTTAGCTCTGCGTTTAGTTGGGCTTGCGCGATCGCTTCCGGTTGCAGTTCTAGCCCGATCGCCTGCTTCACCCGTTTCGCCAAGGGCAATGTGAACGTTCCCACCCCACAGTAAGCATCGATCAGCGTCTCATGGCCTTGCAGATTTAATTGGCTCATGATTTTCCGCAACAGCGCTTCTGCCTGCTCGGTATAGACCTGAAAGAAAGTAGTGGCATGAATTTGGAACTGCAAGCCACCAAACTTTTCATTCAAATAAGACTGGCCCGCAATACAGCGAGTTTCATCGCCAAAAATTGCATTAGTTTTGTGTGGGTTGATATTGAGAGAGACACCGACTAGCTCAGGGTAGCGATTCAACCATTCCTGCGCTTGATCTTCTAAGCCCGACAAGTTGGCATCTTTTGCCACCAAAACCAGCAGAATTTCTCCGGTGCGCCGACCAATCCGGAATCCTAAGTGGCGAACCTTGCCCCGATGTTGCTTTTCGTCATAAACGCCCCAACCCCGCTGATAAATATCTTGCTTGACCTCCGCTAGCAAAGGATTCAAGCGAGCATCTTGGATTGGGCATTGATTCAAGTTCACCAGATGATGGCTACCTTTTTGGTAGTAGCCTGCCTGCAATTGACCCGACTGCGATCGCCCCAAGGGATAGGTCGCTTTGTTGCGGTAGGCCAAATCTGCTTCTGCGCCTAAAATCGGCTCTACAGGTGGCTCACTAAACCCACCAATCCGCTCTAAGGCTTGAATTACCTGGTTGCGCTTGGCTTTGAGCTGATAGGCATAGTCAATATGCTGCCACTGGCAACCGCCACATTTATCCGCCACAATGCAGCGAGGCCGAATCCGATTGGGGGATGCTTCGACGATCTGCATCAACTTGCCCTGAGCATATTGCGGCTTCACTTGCACCAACCGCACCGACACGCGATCGCCAGGAACGGTATCGGGTACAAATACCACTCGCTGACTAAAGCGACCCACGCCTTCCCCACCATCGGTCAGGTCATGAATTTCAATTTCTACCAACTCCCCTTGCCGCCATTGTTCGGTCGTAGGATCAGTGGACTGGTTTGCAGGCGTGGTTCGGGGAGTAGACACAATACTTTCCTTAATGAATCAAATCACTGCGATCGCAGTAACCTTTCTATTTTGACTTGTAGAAACCCCGTTGCGTGCAACCCACTTGAATTGTAAAAATGCAGGATCGCGATCGCGACTATTTTTGCACTTCCGCCAGAAACCAAGCTCCCACCTGGCTATTATCCATCTGACGACTCCGCTGTAGGGCTTCGTCTAGGAGGGCGATCGCAAGTCCTGGCAATACTTGAGATTGAGCAATCCGTTGGCTTCCCTGATCAGGCAGAATTCTAAAAGCCGTGATGTGCGCTTGCTGAACATCCACTACCCAATATTCCGCTACCCCTACGTCTTCGTATAGCAGCCGTTTAACCCCTAAATCATCCGCCAAAGATGTATCAGCAATCTCGATCGCTAAGTCTGGAGCGGGTGTGCTGTCCAAATCCACTACTGAGCTTCCTTGCGGCGATAGTGAGACGCGATCGCCAACGTAGTAAGACAAATCAGGCTGACACTCTCGCACGTCTCTCTTCCGGTAGGAACAGTTAGAGAGCGATCGCATCGGTACGCCTTTGGCAATCCCAAACAAGTTAACTAAAAGTGCGGCAACGCCACTGCAACCTGCATGATTTGGCCCTACAGGTGCCATTTCTATCCTCATTTGTCCATTGTGATAGTAGCCCTTGGCATTGGTATAAACAGGACTCGCGATCGCCTGCTCATACTCCTCCCAAGTAGCTGACACCCAAACATCTGTTGGTAATGTTGTCTGCATGCTAATCATCAGCTTGGCTCACAACAATTTGTAATTGGTCGCGATCGCTATCTAACCACCCTGGGAAAACTCATATCAATTCTTTAGGGCAAATGTATTCCCACCGATGCCGCAGCTCCCTTTAAAACTTCTTTGACCACCTCAGCTACAACTGCTTTTCCAGCAGCCTCTTGTACCCACTTTGTTAGTTTTTCTCTAATAGTCGGATTACTTTTTGCTTGTGTCGCAAGATCATCAGCTACTTGCTGTTTAGCTACATCGACAGTAACTCCTGATTTTTGCCGTTGCTCCACAAGGTCTTGAATTTGAGCCTCTACCTGAGTTAAGTCCTGGCTCATGTTGACGTAGTCGCCTTGAATGTAATCACCACCTCCAGTATTAATAGATTCGTAGTAGCTTCCACCGCCAGTGTAAATATTGCGATCGCCGCTCATCAAGTTAGTTTCTCCTATCTGAAAGTTGAGTGTAGTAATGTGACCGACTTGAACTTTTGGTGCTTCTAAAACTCGCACGAGCTTTTCGAATGCAAAATCTTTAGCTTTTACTTCCCCTTCAAGAGTCGCTACTTTAAGCTCAAGTTCGTAAGTTCTTTGCTCAAGAAAAGTTCTGATTTCAACTCCGTCTGCATTTGGTGGATAACCCACTTTGAGAGTTACTAATCCATCTCCTAAAACTTTGTACTCTTGTAAGAAAAGCTCACCACCATATTCATCAAGCACTTGTATATTTGATTCATTAAAAGCATAGGCAAAAGCTTTCCAGGGTACACCATCACGGAAAGCTAGTTCAATAACATTTTGAGCAACTTGAAACCGTTTAGTAAACTCTCCTGGAGCAAAGTTTTCACTGCTTGGATAGCGTTCTTCTAACTGATCTGCTACACCAAGCCTACGGTAAACATAGTCGCAGAGCACACTACTTAAGTTTGTACTTTCGTTAATTGACCAATCTTGAATACAAACACCAGTAAGTATTGCTCTCTCAAAATTTGTATAGACTGCCCTAGCCAATAGCAAAATTGATTCGCTTAGATCAGCCTTTGTAAAATTAGCCTTAGTGAGATCTGCCTTAGTGAGATTAGCTGTATGTAATCTAGCTCCATAGAGACAAGCGTCACTTAAATTGGCTTGTAAGAGATCAGCACCACTCAAATCCGCTTCATATAAATTGGCTGGTCCCAATATAGCTTCGCTGAGAAAAGCCCCACGCAGATCAGCTCTAGTTAAATCAACCCCAAAAAGGTAAGCTCTTTGAAGAAAAGCTCTAGTAAGTATGGCTTCCCTAAGTGAGGAACCACTAAAATTAGAATTCCAAAGAATTGTATTGTGGAAATCAAAACCATCAAGATTAATTCCACTAAAGCTCACGCCACCAAGATCGGGATTCACATTAGGATTTTCTTCTCTCCACCTATTCCAAACTTCTACACCTTGCCTTAGCAGAGATAAATACTTCTCCTTCTCACTCCAGGGATTTTCTTTTGATTGAAAATGCTGAGGCTGATTAATCTGAAAAAATAAGTTTTTAAGTTCTTCAGCAATTGCTTGAGGCGGTTCTCCTGTTAGAGCAGTCATGATTAAACGCTCTGCAACTTGGAATTCTCCACAATCGATCGCGAGAGCAGCCGCACTACGATGTAAAACCGAACGAGTTGGTTCAGCATTTAGATCATTTGCAATCAGTGCAGCTGCTTGAGCCTCTTTTTCAAACGCTTGTCGTAGCAGTTGATTCGATTGCGCCAGATCACCCCTCAGCTTTGCAGTCAAGGCACTCTCAGCTAAGTCCATTGCTTCTTGGTGTAACGCTTGGATTTGGCTCATTTTTGTACCATCACCGATCGCGGCTGACTAAACTCGACCACAACGCTACGGCGGGGTAATAGCAGGTAATCCTTCCCCCAGTTTAGTCAATACAATTGCTTGAGTCTCGCTCATACTTTACTCAGTAGACCGAAGCCCATATTATCGGCCCTTGCAACTTCAGGATAGCGATCGCAATTCCTTGTGAGTACTATAGGCATTACTCATTCGGCAAAAACTTATCGTTTAGAGCCTGCTCCAATGGATAAGGACAGTCTTCAGGAAAGGTTTCGTAGGGTAAATTAGTTTCTCGAACTGCCAAGTCTAAGCCATCTTCAAAACCTTCTTGCAGAGCTTCTTCTAGATAGGAAGACAGACTGGGATTTTGCTCAATTAACCTCTTAATCTTGCGGCGTTGTTCTCGAATCGTAGCCTGCCAGCTACTTCCTTGAAGTTCGGGCTGGTACTGCCACTTCAGTAGATGTCCTAGCAGAACAGCTAGACGATTAACCAGCTCTCGCCGTTCTTGCCTCCCCAAAGACTCGATCTCCTCAATCAAATTCGCTACATCAACCAAATTCCACTGCTGCGCTCTTAGCAATTTGGCTTGCTCTTGTGTCCAGGCGTAGAAATCGGCATCATAGAGGGCTTTCATAGATTGATTTAGGGTTGTGATCTCTTTCATATAGGAAAAAATTTAGAATTTAAGACTTGCTCTAGAGCATAAGGACAAGCTTCTGGAAAGGTTTCGTAGGGGAAATTGGTTTCTCGAACTGCTAGATCTACCCCTGATTGGTAGGCTAACTGCACAGCTTCATCTAGATAAGACTTGAGGCTGGGATTTTCTTCAAGTAGGGTTTCGACTTCGCGACGCTGTTCTCGAATGGTGGCTAGCCAACTATTGCTTCGCTTTTCAGGCTGGAACTGCCATTTCAATAGATGTCCTAGTAACACTGTTAAACGGTTTCTGAGTTCGCGTCGCTCCTGCCTGCCCAACGTTTCAATTTCCTCAATCACATTCGCCACATCAACCAGATCCCACTGTTTCGCCCTGAGCAGTTTGGCTTGCTCCTGAGTCCAAGCATAGAAGTCGGCTTCGTAGAGACTGTTCATATTTTTTGGGTTGGCCTCTAACACTCGTTTGTTACTCCTACACCAACGCTCGTACTACAGGTGGCATATTTATTCAGTGTAGCGATCGCCCCTCTACCAGTCTGATTACAGATATAACTGACTTGGCGCTGAGCCACTTTTAGGTATAGCGAAGGGTTAAATTTTACAAAACTTTTTACTTTCTCATAAAGCTACAAGTTAGGCTCTTCAATGGCAGAGGCATCCTGAACATTGGGAGACTCCTTGCTTTATTTGCGTCCCCAATAGTCGCTAAACTACGAAGTGATACCTAAGTACCGCAATAATTATGAGTGTAGTTAGCCAAGTCATTCTCCAAGCAGACGACGAACTCCGCTACCCCAGTTCTGGTGAACTCAGAGACATCAGCGAATTTCTAAAGACTGGCGCCCAGCGGATGCGGATTGCTACCGCTCTAGCTGAGAATGAGAAAAAAATTGTGCAAGAAGCCAGCAAGCAACTGTGGCAGAAGCGCCCCGACTTTATCTCTCCAGGTGGTAATGCTTACGGCGATCGCCAGCGGGCGTTGTGCCTGCGTGACTTTGGGTGGTACCTGCGCCTCATCACCTATGGTGTGCTAAACGGCGACAAAGAACCCATCGAAAAAATTGGCTTGATCGGCGTCCGGGAAATGTACAACTCCCTAGGTGTTCCCGTTCCTGGCATGGTGGAATCCATCCGGTGCTTAAAGCGGGCAGCTCTCGCGCTGCTCAGTGAAGAAGACGCTGTAGAAGCGACTCCTTACTTCGACTATCTGATTCAAGCCATGTCCTGAGCATTGAACTCAGTTTTCAATATCAGCACAGTTGTGAATCTGACGTTTTTTGTGAATTTTAGTACGCGCTTAGTTTGATTCTCAGTTGGCAAATTGCTTCCCCGCAGTTGGTGAAGGTTTCTGGCTCATGAAGTCAGAGATTTCCACGGATTGTGGGGAAATTTTCATTTTCATAACGGTCTCGCAGAAGGGGAGAGTCTAGATGCAACTCGGCAAAGTGGTCAAATCCAATTCCCATTGCGACTATGTGGTGCAGCTCAACGACGAAATGGGCGTCCAAGCACCACCGAGGCCTGAAGATTATGGCTTTGGTTGCTTTGTCAAACTCGAAACTGAGAAACGGCACTGGGCTGTAGGGCTAATCTATAACTCGCAACTCTTTAACCCCAACTTCCTTAACTCAGGGCCACGGCTTTCGAGCGAACCCGACCCTATTTTTACCCCTGATCTAATCAATGAAACGCGCGTTCTCCTAGGCACTGTCTTGATCGGCACGATGGAGCGGCAAGACGACGGGCTTTATGGACAGCATGGTATCCCTAGCATTGTGGTTCCGGTCAATACTCCTGTCTATAAAATGACTGAGAGTGAAATTCACTGCTTTCACCTCAGACAAGATGGCCGTCCCCAATTTTGCTACTACAGCCATCTGTTGCGAGCAGGAGGTGCCTTCGCTTCGCAACTGACTCATCAAGTTTTAGAAGCTTTAATCAAAAGCGATTTCTTTCCAGGACCAGATCAACGGGCGCTGCAAATCCTGTGTAAGGAGCTGTCGTGGAAAAACACGATGGGTGCCATTCGCTGACTCTGCATCAGCCCTAAAGCAACAAAAAACCGACAGCTTCCAATGGATTCTGTCGGCCAGTCGTGTGTTCCCTGTTGATGACTCGGCTAGAGTTGAGTCACTCATAAGTATGGGTGTTGTTGGTTCAATCAAGCGCGATCGCGATCATCTAAACTTGTGATCTTCCTCACAGATTAATTGCCCTCAAGTAGGCTTGACAATTTTTTTACTGAGTTGAATTCAAAACTTTCTGCTTTTAGGTCGGGATTGGGCGCAAACGCAGTCCTAAATCTTCTGGAATGCTTGCTCCAATTACCTTAGCTACACCTATTTGTACTTGTAGAGGTAGGACTGATTGCTTTGGCTTGACCAAATTTGGTTTACCTGAGGACCGTAGTTAGTATTTATTATTAATGTGTTAATTGCTACATTTATTTGTTGAATTGAGCACGCATAGATAATAAAGCCACATATCAGAGTTAGTATGCAACTCCTCTACAGTGGTTAGTTTTAAGCCAGTTTTCCAGGAATAAACTTTAACGTCGCTAAAGTTGGTTTCTAGTTGCTTAAGCTGTGCTTCGGGTCTAATGTAATAGGTCTTTAATCGAAAATTATGGGACTCATCCCTCACAATTGCATGGGTAGTAATCTTTAGCTGAGCAAGCGTAAACGAACGATTGATGAAGCGCAGGATGCCGAACATGACCAGATTGACATAGGTCGTAATCGGGTTAAGACTCAGGTGTTTTCTGAAATCAAATTCTCGCTCTAGTCCCTGAAGATTATGGCTGGAGAAAAAGAAATATCCTCCAGGTTTCCCCACTCTACGAATCTCTTGGAAAACCTTTAAGCGATCGCTATGGGAAACAAAGTCAATCCCATTGAAACTAAACAGAATGAAGTCGAAGGAGTTGTCTGGAAATCGGCTCAGATCTCTGGCATCACCCACTTCAACTCTGGGCGCTGGAGAAGTAGTTGCAAATCGTTTTTGGCAAGCGGCGACCATTTCAGCCGAATAATCAATGCCGACATAGTCTGCGACTCGTGGAGCAAAGTGCTGAGTGGTGCGCCCGCCACCCACGCCAATATCTAGCATTTTCATATTCGACCAGCGATCGCGGAACAGCTCCAGAATCGCCTCTTCAGCAGGTTGTAGCAGCTTTAACTGGGCATAATGTTGCACCACACTAAAGGCTGCGTAGGTCTTCTGATTAATGCCGTCCATCTTGTCTAATTTGCAATACCGTGCGATCGCGGCATTTAAGGTAAAAAAGCCTTCACTAGAATATCGGGATTTGTGTTGAATTTGGAGACAGTAACGAAGTGCTAGCCCTCATCCACTGTCAGCCAGTACTCATGGCACAATCAGCATTTGCATCCTTGCTTGCTCGTCTGCGTCGTTGAAGTGAAACACAAGGATCTGATCAGCAACGTAACTCCATAATTCTCGCTATGCCGACCAACCGCCGTAGCGACCTAGCAAGTACATGGCTTCCGTGAAACATGACCACGTTGTAACCAAAGGTGCGGCAAGAGCGGATAAAGCATTAACGCAACGAGTATGATTGATGTCACTCTGGTTGATCAAAGCAATCAAGGGAGACGCATCGCAAAGAGTCACTGCTCCGATCCTGGTAGCCTGTACTTCTCAACCAAAAGTTCCGTGAATGCTTCTTTGGTGCGTGTGGAAAGATTTGCAGGCTGAAATTGAACTCGACCTACCCTACCTTTCAAGACTTGATCCAGGGTAGTGCCGTTCTGGGGTTTTGAACTCTCATTGGATAGCACTGTCAACCTGACACGCTGCCCAACCAGTTCGGGTGCGTAACGAAGAATTTCTTCCCAGGTTCCTTCAAAAGAACGCTGCTCCATGAGACAACCTCTAAGCCATATTTTGAATTATGGCAGGATTTCTACTTCCAGATCACTTATATCAGACAGACTAAAGTGAAGATGCCAAAAGTAAGCCTGTAAGTACCGTTGGCCCAAGAGAATAGAGGGCTAACATCATCAACACAAGCGATCGCCCTACTTTACCCGTCAAGTAATCGGAGTGGAGGTAGATAATAAGCTGCCCATTCTGGCGTAGAGCGGTTGGGTTGGGGCAATCCACACCTTGCCAGTGCCTCGAAAAGTTTGGAGGAGACCTTCACCACTGGTGATAGCACCCAAAAAAGAAGTAGAAGCTTTCTCCACACTGAAATGCACCTCAGCAGTGCGGAGCAGCGCAAAGGAACCGTCTACCTGGAGCGTTTCGTTATTCAAGGTCATCTCTAAGATTTCGCTGCGAGGCACCGGAATCCGAAAAACCACAACTCCTGTACCGCTGACCTTGGTTTGGTAGCGTCCTTCGCCACCCGCTACCCGCGCCGAAAAGCTCTCAACCTTGTGGGCATCGACTTTGACCGCATCTTCGCAGCAACAGAATAAACCTTGGTCGGCAAACAGAGTTTGGCCCTTCAACTGCATCAGCCAGTAGTGTCCAAAACTCGGCTCTAAGTAAAGTTCGCCCGTTCCTCGATACAGCGGCTTAAAGATGGTTTCTCCGGTGCGGGCGGCGGCGATCGCTCCTTTCATAAACCCACCCACACCCGATCCTGCTCCAGTGGAGCTTTCCATCTCAATGTTGCCCTTGAGAAACTGCAACACCCCTGGCTCGGTTCGCACCGCATCATTCTGGAGACGCACCCGGAGTTGACGGAGATGCACTCCCGCTCGATTCAGCGAATAAACTTGTTCCGCGATCGCCAGAGAATCACTGCCAGCAAGGGGTTTATACTCCAGGAGTTCAAAGACAGTACCACCACGAGTCACGCTCTCCGTTACCTGAAAAGGGAGATGGTTTTCGGGAGTGTTCATAACCTTTCAAACCCCTAAAGAGCTACTGCTGGCAGCTTAACACGCAGTTTTGGAGAGGCATTTAACTATGAACAAACGTGTCACTCCGGGTCTACTTTGGCAAAGAGTTCTAGCAAGCCCACCGTGCCAACAAAAAAAGTATAGGTGCCGTATTGCAGCGGCAATTTGTTTCTAGAAGGTGCAAGGACAGCCGCGATCGCTCCCTCGATCAGATGTGCGGTAACGGCAAAGCGCTCTACCCAAAACACCGGGGTTAGACTGCTAGGGATAGAGAGATGAGTCAAGCTTGCATAGAGATTCCAAAATTCTAGAGCGATCGCCCCCGTAATCAGAACGGTCGAGATAACCTTGATCCAGGCAAAAAGATATTTCTTGGCATCCTGTAAAGTCATGCAATTCGCTCAGAGTTTGGGGCAGTTTTTATTAAAACCGATTCTTAGCACCTTTATCGGAGCCGAGAAACTGCAATGGTTTGAGAGTGTTGATTGGCAACAGGAGAGCGATCGCTTTCGGCAAGCCCACCTCACCTATCCTCACTACTACAGCAGCCAAGACTTTCATGGCATTACAGATGGTTATCTCAACGCGATCGCCGCTATTACTTACGATGCCGTTACCGCCTTTGCCTCTCCACCTAGCGAAGTTTGGATTCGACAGCAATTGATCCAGGCGATCGCAGGTCAACCTACCATAATTCTAGATTTAGGCTGCGGTACAGGCTCAACCACGGTAATGCTCAAACAAGCATTTCCCCAAGCAGAGGTAATTGGGTTAGATCTATCTCCCTACATGCTGGTGATGGCAGACTCTAAAGCGAAACAGGCAAAGTTAGACATTACCTGGCAGCATGGCTTGGCAGAAGAGACGGGTTTGGCGACAAACACTTTTGACTTAATCACCGCTGCCTTTCTATTCCATGAAATGCCACCCCAGGTTTCGCAACTGGTTCTGCAAGAATGCTGGCGTTTGCTGCAACCAGGCGGACAACTGCTGTTTCTCGACGGTGATCAACCCAAGCTGCGTCGCGCTAACTGGCTGATCACCCTCTTTCAAGAACCTTACTCCAAAGTTTATGCGGCAGAAAGTGTGGATGATTGGCTGTATGCAGTTCAGTTTGAGGCGATCGCTACCCAATCTGTGGGATGGATTAGCCAATTGACCAGCGCTAGAAAACCAACGGCATAATAGCAGGGGCATGAAAGCGATCGCCCAACTCACCTCAAAGAACTAGGCCAAAGGTACTAGTGGTAAGGCGTAACTCATGGTAGTGACTACGGCTTGATAGAATAGGTTGATGCAATCAGACGATCCTTTTTTGGGGAGTAAACACCCTTTCAGGAAGAACACATCATGGCGCAGTTGACCGAGCAGACCCCGACTGAACTAAATATTCCTAGCCTCGACACAGAGCTTTCGACTCAAAGCCCACAAAAAATTCTTGAACGCGCCTTGAGCTTATACGACAACATTGCCATTTCTTTTAGTGGCGCAGAAGATGTTGTCCTGATCGACATGGCGCACAGAATCAAGAAAGACATCAAAGTTTTTAGCCTGGATACAGGTCGTCTGCACTCTGAAACCTACCAGTTTATCGATCGCGTCAGAAAGCATTACGGCATCACCATTGAGATGATGTATCCCGACACTGCCAAAGTAGAAGCTTTAGTCACAGAAAAAGGTCTCTTCAGCTTCTATGAAGATGGTCACAAAGAATGCTGTGGTATTCGCAAGGTTGAGCCTCTGCGTCGGAAACTGGGTACCTTGGATGCCTGGATCACCGGACAGCGTAAAGACCAAAACCCCTCCACTCGCGCCACTGTGCCCGTGATTCAAGTGGATACCGCTTTCTCCAGCCCAGAGCGCCAGTTGATTAAATTCAACCCCTTGGCAAACTGGTCATCGGCAGAGGTCTGGATGTACATCCGGGCCTTTGAGATCCCCTACAATCCTCTGCATGAGCGCGGCTTTATCAGCATCGGTTGTGAGCCTTGCACTCGCGCCGTTCTACCTAACCAGCATGAGCGGGAAGGCCGTTGGTGGTGGGAAGATGCAACGAAGAAAGAGTGCGGACTACATGCCGTCAACCCCACCCAAGGTTGATCGCTCTCTAGTGAAAAACTAACGCATCCGGAGCAACCAGCTTAGAGCAGTATTCATTGGTATAGGGTGCCTCTATTGTCAGGGCAAAGAACTATCCCCTCTATATTTGCCACTCATTCAATAAAGAGGCACCCTATGAGCTGGTTGCTACCATTTAGAAGCACATTTCAAACAACAGAATGAGGATCGAAGATTCGTTAGTACTCTAAAGAATCAGGGTGTAAAACCCAAATTGATCTCTTAGATAATCCTAATTAAAATACCTATTTTTGAGCTATTTTCTGTTTATCTTTTATTGGCAATAACCAACAAAGGAGTTGTTTTAATGAAAAATGAAAGCACTTTTTGTTTTTGCACTCTAGCATTAGGCGAAAAATATCATAAATTTGTCTCACTGCTTATCCAGGATTTAAATCAAAATGCGCCTAAAATTCCTATAGTCATCCTGACAGATAATCCCAAAAAATTTGAATCCCATAGCAACGTTATTTCCTGTTTTCATACTCAAAAAAGCGTGGGAGCCTACCACGACAAGCGATGGGCGATCGCAAAGGCATTAGAATTTTTTGATTCGTGCATATTTTTAGATTCAGACGTGAGAATTCTTCAGCCGATTCCAGACCATCTTGATTGGATTGACGCTCCAGGAATACAAGCAAAATCTTGTTTCAAAATGCCGAATCATTACTCAAAAATTTTTTCTGGAAAGGCGAATCAAGGAATTATCAAAGAGTTTGATACTGTCGTACGAGCCTCAAGAAAAATTAGTTTAGATTTTCTCAACGAAGATATTTACTTCGTCAAAGAATGGCTTTTCTCAGTCACGAAGGATTCTGGTAAAGAGCAAGAATTCTTGCTGTGGTGGGAGAAACTTGAAAAATATTTTGAACTTCGAGGAATTTGCGGTAGTGAAGGTGCCGCCATAGGTTTAGCCGCTGCGAAAGCAGGGTTCAGAGTCAACTCTTGTCCAATGGATGGTTTATCGTTTTTCAAACATCATGTAACCCAGTGGAGAATCCAAAAGGGGCAAGTGGATTTGAGAGATGTAGCTGATTATTTTGAACAATACAAATCGATCAAATATCCTGAGCGTTCTGTCTTTAACCGGGGAGTCAATAAGATTTTTCAGATTTCCAATTATTCTTATCGACGTATGACTTTACAATTTTCTGCTTTGTCCGATATTGATTTTTATTATCTTTGATCTCCTAAGCGTGAGATTTTTCTAGCCCTTGGCATTTCTCAGGAGCAACTGACAGCCACAAGAAAAAGGGTTTGGGCTTTCAATGCGATCGTCTGCCAAAACCTCGATCGCTAGATTGCTGTGGTAAATCAATTGGTCGTAGTCCATCAAGGCGTTCCACTTAACCTTGCCTGTTGGGAAACCCACTTGAGAACTGGTATCAGCAATTAACTCCTGCCATTTCTGTACTTCTGGATCGCGTGACTTGCAGTAATCCACAATCGCAATCAGAGCCCCAGGCTTCGTGACTCGTAGAATCTCCTGCAATGCTCGGACTGGATCGGCGACAACGCAAAGAGTAAATCCAGAGGCAACCGCATCAAAGTTATCTTCAGGAAATTCCAGGTCTTGCAGGTTCATCACTTTCAAGGTGATGTCCGCCTTGACCGACTTTTGCCGAGCTTGCTCTATCATCTGCTCGGACAAATCTACACCAACCACCTGGATTCCCGCTGGATAAGCTGAGAGATTGAGCCCGGTGCCAACTGCGGCATCGAGTACTTTCTGGCCTGGACTCAACTGCAAGGAAGCAATGAGCGGTTCGCGATCGACATGCCAGTAGCGCTGCATAATCGCATCATAATCAGCCGCGCTTTGGTTGTAGGTTTCGATTACCTGGTCTGTTTGCATACAGTTCCTACCGAGTAGAACTCTCTGTTTGACTGTTGGGCTAAATCTTTAGCCAAGATAATCGCCAACTCTTTTGTTTACTACTAACAGAGAAATAAATTCACATTGTTAGTGGTAGCTGACATTGCTAGAAACTCCAATTCACTTGAGCTGAGATCACATCTACATCACTTTCAATACCACCTCTGAGTGTGCCCGCACCTGGCACTGTTTGGTTAATCTCGCGATCGCCAAAGAACAGATGAGCATAGCTAAGATCCAGCCGTACAGAATCTGAGGCTTGGTAGCTCACTCCTGCTGCAACCCAGGTGCGATCGGCATCGGGAATACGAGCGGTCACTTGATCCTCAGGCACGGGGCTGGGGTCGTAAGCCACACCTGCCCGTAAAGTGAGATCCTCATTTGGTTTATAGTTCACCCCCAAACCCTACGCGCACCGTATCCTTCCACTCTGCGGGTTGAACCGAAGCAGGTTGAACTGGATTAGCAAATTCAATTTGCAGCCCTTCATAGCGGCTCCAATTTGTCCAAGTCACATCACTCATGACCGCCCATTGAGGGCTAAGTTCGTGGTAAACCCCCAGTGATAGAGAATCTGGCAACTTCACCTCAGCCGCCGCCTTTGTATCCGTGAACTGTCCCCGTGCGGTTAGGGCTTGAGCCGCAGTTGGTACCTCAAAATCAGCATCTCCTTCTAGGTCATGAGTCACAGCAGAACGATAAGCTAGGCCCACTCGCGTCTGGGCTGAGGGTTCATACATCGCTCCGATCGTGTAACCCACGCTGATGTCATCCCCAGAGATCTCCACGCGACCATCGAGTTGCTGCGGTACCGTGTTGAGCCCAGCCGATCGCCCAATCAAGCCAAAGTCGATCGCGTTGGACAGCTCAGCGGAGGCATACTGCACATTGACACTTGCCCCAATCGAAACCTGATCTGTGACCTTGGCAGCGATCGTGGGGCTGAAGTTGAGCGTAATCAGTTCCGATCGCAACGCTTGATATCGGCCCACCCAATCTTCGTTGTATTCTGTCGCTAAACCAAAGGGTGGTGCAATGCCCAGTCCTAGCTTCAGGCGATCGCTCAAGCTCCAAGACGTATACAAGTTAGGCAAAAACTTATTCACCCCTGCATCGCCGCCTTCTCCACCGAGCAATGGCGTCCCAAGCACTGAGTTTGAGCCTTGGTTTTGAAATCGCACCGTCGGAAAAACTGCATACCCCGCCCCGACGACAGAGTTACCTGGCAGACGAGTTAACCCAGCGGGGTTGAAGAAAAGCACACTAGCATCTTCAGCTCCTACAGTTCCACTTGCTCCTGCATTGCCTAGATTAGGAACGCTTTGTTCGGTTAAGGCGAATCCCGAAGCTAAAACCGAGCAACAGACTCGACGACCGTTGCCATCAATCCGTAGGGTCACAATGGCTTGTAGCTTGATTTGCCCCCTAAAGCTGAGGTTTTAGCAAAACAAGTTCTTTATCTATGAGTTACGCACCTTGGTTGTGCGTTTCATTGTTTGTATGAACCAAGCCTAAAGGAACCCGCATGAGCGAGAAAAATGTTGAACAACAAGCTGCGGAGATTAACCAAGAGGTGCAAGACTTTCTGGACAAAACTGACGAGTGTGCAACTCAAATGGATATGGATGAAATCTCATAGCAGGAAGGAAAACGGCTCAAGAAGTTACAACAGCCTACTGAGGACTAATGGATTAACTACTTGCCGCTAACTCTATGAATCCTCTTAACGGGAATTAACCTTCTTTGTCTGATTGCTCTGATTGCTCTGGCTCTAGCTGTTCTGATTGCTCCTGCTCTCTTTCGGCTTCTATTTCTTTCAAAGCCTTATAAATCCAAAGCTTAGACAACTCCAGGGTGCTGATGCAATCGGGGATAGCTGACATGCTCAAAGACTCTGTAAGGTTAATACTTTAAGCATAGCGAGAGTGGGGCATTCGTTCCTGAAGATATATACCTAAAGTTGTAGGAAAATTTGAACTTTGATTACAGAGGCGATCGCGTCCCTATAATTGCGTTCCTATCGTGTACCCATGAAAATGATGGAAGCTGGCTTGCCTGCGTCTGGGTGTATAGCAGTACTGATAAAGGTTAAGACGGGGTGCAGGGGTTTCACCCCTGGCTGGGGGCGAAGCCCCCACACCCCCTTTGCCCTAAACTTGATGCGTAGCACTATAGCGGTTCTCGCAACTCTACCAACCTCAAGCCACTGTCTACAAACAGCCGAGTCCAAGACTCAAGGGTGCGGAAATACCACGGTGCAGGGTCTACAAAGTCAGGACTGAAGCCATCCCATGAGCCTGATCGCCACCCATCTTGATACTGCTGCTCTCCACAGCCCACCACAGAATGAATGGTTTGCACGACGTTATGTTTCCCCGCTTTCTGCCCTCTACTGTGCGATTGTTGCAAGACCCCACCGCGATCGCCTTAGCTCAGCAAATCCAACAACAAGCAATTCCTACGCCTTTAACTGTTTCGCCTATTGCAACTGCTTATGTTCAGCAAGGTACTGAGAAGACTCCTATTCTGTTGCTGCACGGCTTTGATAGCTCAGTATTAGAGTTTCGATCGCTCATGCCCTACTTAGCTTGCCAGCAAGAGACATGGGCAGTTGATCTATTGGGTTCAGGCTTTACCGAGCGAGTGGTAAATATCCCGCTTAATCCCAGCACGATTAGAACTCACCTCTACAGTTTTTGGCAGACTCTGATTCAGCGGCCTGTAATTTTAGTTGGGGCTTCTTTAGGTGGAGCAGCGGCGATCGACTTTACTCTGGCCTATCCCCAATGCGTTGAGAAGTTGGTGCTGATCGATAGTGTGGGCTTTAGCGGCTCTTTTCCGCTGGGTCAGTTTTTATTTTCTCCTTTCGATCTGTTTGCAGTCGAGTTTTGGCGACAACGTAAACTCCTACCGCTGAGTTTCGGCACTACCTTTGGCGGTTTCACTGCCGCAGATTTAGAGGCGATCCGTTGTGCAGGGGTGCATTTAGAAATGCCAGGATGGGCGGAAGCGATCGCCAGTTTCACTAAAAGCGGTGGCTACAATTTGTCGGCCCAGCAAATTTCCCAAATCCATCAACCGACACTGATTCTCTGGGGCGATCGTGATGGCATGCTAGGAACGGCTGATGCGGAGAAATTTAGAGGGGCGATCGCGAACAGCGAACTAGTTTGGATACGTGATTGCGGTCATGTGCCTCATCTAGAAAAGCCAGTCATCACTGCTGAAGAGATTTTGAGATTTAGTCAGTAAGAGCGATCGCCTTTAAATGTAATGAACTTCTCGCTGGACTATGAGAGGGAGTCCACTACCATTCAATTGAGAAGACAGATCGAGGTCTTGACATGAGCAGCAGTTCAGTAACGTCTGAGCAACGGGTTGTATTAGACAAAATTAGCTGGCAAAAATTTGAGAATATATTAGCGGAGCTAGGCGCAGACCGTACCACTCGCTTTGCTTACCATCGGGGACGCATGGAAATGATGAACCCGCACGAGGAACATGAGCGCTACCGCAAACTGATTGAATCATTGCTGTTGGTTCTAGCCGATGAGACTTATCTAAAACTCGTGGGATTTAGTTCAGCTTTGTTGCAGCAACCTGAAGTGCAATGCGCGATCGAACCGAATGCTTGTTTCTATATTTCTCATGCGCCTCAGATGCTAGGCAAAACTAATCTGGACTTGTCCCATGATCCTGTTCCCGATTTGGTTTTAGATATTACCTTTACCAGTAGCACACTCGACAAACTACCTATTTATGCGGCTTTAGGCATTCCTGAAGTTTGGTGCTACACCAGCAACAGTGACCCAGTACCAGAGCAGCAACTCACAATTTATCAATTGCAAAATCAACAGTATTTCGTCAGTGAAACCAGCCTAGCTTTTAATTTTTTACCTGCGGCGAGAGTGTTGGAGTTTATCGAGCAAAGTGATTCTCTAGGCTTGGTTCAGTCCTTGCAATTGTTGCGGGCTTGGGTGCAAGAAAGAATTTAAGACCGGCAATTTGGACACGGGAAACGCGAAAAATATCGATAAAATTGAAACCTGTCCAGATTCGCGCAAGGCTTCTATGTCCGCCATTTCCTCGGCTCCGTTTTCTCCGGAAGAAATTGCTTCAGAAGGTATCAAACCAGAAGAATACGAAGAAATTGTCGATCGCTTGGGTCGGCATCCTAACAAAGCCGAGCTGGGCATGTTCGGGGTGATGTGGTCCGAGCACTGCTGTTACAAAAACTCTCGGCCTCTGCTCAAGCAATTTCCCACGGAAGGCGATCGCATCTTGGTGGGCCCTGGAGAAAACGCTGGAGTCGTGGATTTGGGCGATGGCCTCCAGTTGGCCTTCAAGATCGAATCTCACAACCACCCGTCAGCCGTGGAGCCGTTCCAAGGGGCCGCAACTGGGGTCGGCGGGATTCTGCGCGACATCTTTACAATGGGGGCTCGTCCGATCGCAATTCTCAACTCCTTACGCTTCGGCTCCCTCGATGATGCTAAAACTCGGCGCTTGTTTAACGGCGTGGTATCAGGCATTTCCCACTACGGCAATTGTGTCGGTGTACCCACTGTAGGCGGTGAGGTTTACTTTGACCCTGCCTATTCTGGCAATCCTTTGGTCAACGCGATGGCCTTGGGGTTAATGGAAACCTCAGACATCGTTAAATCAGGAGCTAACGGCATTGGCAACCCTGTGTTGTATGTTGGTTCCACCACAGGGCGCGATGGCATGGGTGGAGCCAGCTTTGCCAGTGCCGAACTCAGCGACGAGTCAATGGACGATCGCCCAGCGGTGCAAGTGGGTGATCCGTTCTTAGAGAAATCCTTGATTGAAGCTTGCCTCGAAGCCTTCAAAACTGGGGCGGTGGTCGCGGCTCAGGATATGGGCGCGGCAGGGATTACCTGCTCCACCTCCGAGATGGCGGCTAAGGGTGGTGTAGGGATTGAGCTGAACTTGGATCTGATTCCGGTGCGCGAGACTGGCATGGTGCCCTACGAGTATCTGCTCTCTGAGTCGCAGGAGCGGATGCTGTTTGTGGCCCACAAAGGCCGTGAGCAAGAATTAATTGATATCTTTGAGCGTTGGGGATTGCACGCGGTGGTCGCAGGCACCGTGATTCAAGAGCCGATTGTGCGGATTCTCTTCCAAGGAGAAGTTGCTGCGGAGATTCCTGCCACTGCTCTGGCCGACAACACCCCCATCTATCACCGGGAACTGATGGCCGAGCCACCAGAGTACGCCCGCAAAGCTTGGGAATGGACGAGCGATCGCTTGCCGCCTTGCTCTGCCGCTGGCATTGAACTAGCAGGCAACAACAAAACCTGGAATGAGGTGCTGTTCCAACTGCTAGAAACTCCCACGATCGCCTCGAAGCGTTGGGTGTATCGCCAGTACGACCACCAAGTACAAAACAACACCGTCCTCATGCCCGGCGGCGCAGATGCAGCAGTAGTGCGGGTGCGTCCCATCAACAGTTCTCCCGCTCAAGCCAACACTGGAGTCGCCGCTACTGTAGATTGCAACCCCCGTTACGTGTACTTACATCCCTACGAAGGTGCCAAAGC
This sequence comes from Trichocoleus desertorum ATA4-8-CV12, assembly GCA_019358975.1. Classification (NCBI taxonomy): domain Bacteria; kingdom Bacillati; phylum Cyanobacteriota; class Cyanophyceae; order Leptolyngbyales; family Trichocoleusaceae; genus Trichocoleus; species Trichocoleus desertorum. Next base: position 69,667 of record JAHHIL010000013.1, on the reverse strand, counting down.
CGCTGTCGCCGAAGCCGCCCGTAACCTCAGCTGCGTGGGAGCCGAACCCCTTGCTGTGACTGACAACCTCAACTTTGGTAGCCCCGAAAAACCCATCGGTTACTGGCAGCTAGCGGAAGCTTGCCGAGGTCTGGCCGAAGCCTGCGCTGAGTTCAAAACCCCCGTCACAGGCGGCAACGTCTCGCTCTACAATGAAACTCTAGACTCCGAAGGCAAACCCCAACCGATTTATCCTACCCCTGTCGTCGGGATGGTGGGCTTAGTTCCAGATCTCAACCGGATTTGTGGGCAAGGTTGGCAAGCCGCAGGCGATCGCATCTATTTATTAGGACTCCGCCTGGATAACCCTGATTCAGAAGCCATTACTCTCGGCGCATCAGAATATCTCGCCGCCATCCACAACACCGTGGCAGGCAAACCACCTGTAGTTGATTTCAACCTAGAACGTCAAGTCCAAGCCGTATGTCGCGAAGGCATTCGCCAAGGTTGGGTACGCTCCGCTCATGACTGTGCCGAAGGGGGTATCGCGATCGCCCTCGCCGAATCTTGCATCAGCGGCCAGAAAGGAGCCGAAATCACCCTAGATATTTCTGCCTCCGAACCTGCCTCCCTGCGCTGGGATCAGCTCCTATTCGGAGAAGGTGGCGCTAGAATTCTGGTCTCTGTAGCTCCAGACCAAGCCGCAAATTGGGAAACCTATTTACAAGAACACTTAGGAGAACACTGGCAAAATCTCGGTCAGGTGGGTAATCCGAACGCTGGTTTACGGATTTCCACCAGACCCTCTGTTCCGGTTATCGACGTTAGCATTGCAGATATGAGCGATCGCTGGCTCAATGCCATTGAGCGTCGTTTAGCAGTCTAGATAGTGGCGCGGCAACCGTAGTTGTAGCACAAGATACGAATTCCTTGAGTTAAGGCCAGGGAGTTGTTCCGTTTAAGGTTTTTGGTGGGATTATTAAAGAAACGTTAAGTCAATTGCTGGCTGTTTAAAGTTTCAATCTCAATCCCACCCCTCCGATTCAACCTACTAGGAGCTGATCCGCAGCATGATTCCCACCCATTCTGATCTTGCGTTCCCTGACGATTCCTTGCCTCTGACTAGCGATAGCCAGGGAGAAGGCAGCGGCGACGCTCGACCCGACAAGCCAGAGGAAGCCTGTGGAGTTTTTGGCGTTTATGCCCCCGAACAAGCTGTTGCGAAGCTAACCTATTTTGGTCTATATGCTTTACAGCATCGGGGCCAAGAATCGGCTGGGATCGCCACCTTTGAAGGTGACAAAGTCCATCTGCATAAGGGCATGGGGCTGGTTTCCCATGTATTCAACGAGTCGATGCTGGGTACAATGCCTGGACATATAGCAGTCGGCCACACCCGCTACTCCACCACAGGTTCTAGCCGCGTCGTCAATGCTCAACCTGCTGTGGTGGAAACCCGCTTGGGTTCCTTAGCCCTGGCTCACAACGGCAACTTGGTCAACACCGAGACTCTGCGCCAAGAGCTGTTACAAAACAACTTTAACCTCGTCACCACCACTGACTCAGAATTAGCTGCTTTCGCGATCGCCGAAGCCATCAATAGCGGCAAAGATTGGTTAGAAGGCACTATTAGCGCCTTGCACCGCTGCCAAGGAGCCTTCAGTTTCGTCATCGGTACCCCCAACGGCATGATTGGCGTACGCGATCCCAACGGTATCCGTCCCCTCGTGATCGGAGTGATTCCCAGTCCCGACGGCAACACGCCAGAGCGCTATGTGCTCTCCTCCGAAACCTGCGGCCTCGACATTATTGGTGCTGAATTCCTCCGAGACGTAGAACCCGGAGAACTGGTTTGGATTTCTGAAGAAGGTTTAGCTTCATTCCAGTGGGCGCAACAGCCTCAACGAAAGCTCTGCATCTTTGAAATGATCTACTTCGCCCGTCCCGATAGCGTCATGAGCCACGAAAGCTTATACAGCTATCGGATGCGGATTGGTCGCCAACTCGCACAAGAATCCCCGATTGATGCGGATATTGTCATTGCCGTCCCCGACTCTGGAATTCCTGCCGCGATCGGATTCTCCCAAGGTTCTGGCATCCCCTACGCCGAAGGCTTAATCAAAAACCGCTACGTCGGTCGCACCTTCATTCAACCGACCCAGAGCATGCGAGAAGCTGGGATTCGGATGAAACTCAACCCCCTCCGAGACGTGCTAGAAGGCAAGCGCGTGATCATCGTAGATGACTCGATCGTCCGGGGCACCACCAGTCGCAAGATTGTCAAGGCTTTACGAGATGCTGGAGCGACCGAAGTGCACATGCGGATTTCCTCGCCACCTGTCACCCATCCTTGCTTCTACGGCATCGACACCGACAATCAAGATCAACTGATTGCAGCGACCAAATCTGTCGCAGAAATTGCTGAACAGATTGAGGTAGATTCCCTGGCTTATCTCAGCTGGGAAGGCATGCTCACCGCCACCCGCGAAGATCCCAACAGTTTCTGCTCCGCTTGCTTCACAGGCGACTACCCCATCTCCATCCCCGAACCCGTCAAGCGCTCCAAACTGCGCCTAGAAAAAGAGAAAGTCGGCACCGCTTCATAACACATAACAGTCTATTGCTCTCGCTCTAGCCCCCTTGGCCCCCAATCCTGGGGGAACCTGCTATATGTAATCCCCATCCTCCCAATTCTGGGAAAAGGGAGCAGAGCAACCAACGAAACAACCTACTTTTGGAGGGGGTCTGGGGGACGCAACCGTCCCTCAGTGGGGGTTTGGGGGCGAGTGCCCCCAAGCTCTTGGTTTTAGCCGAGTTAATCCAACTTCATAGAACCCAAATACCGCTGCAAATAAGGCGAAAATACCTCATAAATCAGCGTCAGCGGTTGCCCATGATGCCAGAACAGATAGTGCCGCCCCCAAAACGGTCCCGTCTGCTCAAACGCCGCCTCTAGCACCGCCGAATGACCGTAATAAATCCCCTGTACATCCCGATATAGCTCAGTCCGCAAACGCGCGAGACTCGCCCAAATCGGCAGCGATCGATTTTGCAAATATTCATCTACATGACTTGCTTCCCACCAAGACGTGGCGTAGGCAAGCCGTTGTCCAGAAGCAGTGCGCAACCACACCTGCCGCCTTAAACGAGGGCCTGGAATCAATTGGATTTGAGTTGGTGCCCCATCTCCGTCCAAGCCGATCGCAGACATATCAATTACGTCTACTTCAGTCGGCTCACCCGTGAGCAGCTGTAGATGTCGCGTCGGCGAGCCATCTCCCAACAAAAGCATCTGCCAAGCAGGCGCTAACTGAGCGTGAGGCAGTCCTTGTTGAATACTAACCCCTTCATCTTGCCAAAGTGGAGTCAGGGCATACCAGGGAGCTGGTACCGTAATGCTCTTATTAGGTTTAAAGGTGGAAGTCAAAGCTCTTTACAAATCTTTTCATTCTTCCTCTGATCATAAACAGGAAATGCTCAGGAGGCAAAGAATCTAAAGATGGAGAGCCTTAACTCAAGTCTTAGGGTTATAAGTAATGCGGATGGCGAGACTCGAACTCGCAAGGCGTGAGCCACACGCCCCTCAAGCGTGCGTGTCTACCAATTCCACCACATCCGCGTGGTTTTAGAGGCTGTCAGGGGTTGAATGCCCGTGATTTCCTCCGGTTATCTAGAATAGCTCATAAACTTGCTTTTAGATCAGGATTTTCCGGAAAATCTCAAATATTTTCTGAAAAGGCGATCGCAACCCGTCGCAACCCGCCGCAGCCCTAGAAAATGCCCCGCTATCTTTAAGTTCTAGGCGCACTTTCCTCTAGTAAGCCACCTCAGCGTGATACGATCAGTTTCCGATCTGAGGTTTTCGTGTAAGTTCCTGGGTTTGGTTCCGCCGTCAAGGTGTCTTCCAGAGCACCTCAGAAAGCTTTATTTTACTCATTATTGACCTTAAAGCTGGAAGATGCTTTTTTCAAAAATTCTGATTGCAAATCGAGGGGAGATCGCCCTCCGCATTCTCCGAACTTGTGAAGAAATGGGGATTGTGACAGTTGCGGTTCACTCTACGGTCGATCGTCATGCGCTCCATGTGCAGTTGGCAGATGAAGCCGTTTGCATTGGCGAACCACCGAGTGGCAAAAGTTACCTTAACATTCCTAATATTATTGCGGCAGCTTTAACCCGTAATGCCACAGCTATTCACCCAGGCTACGGTTTTTTAGCAGAAAACGCCCGCTTTGCTGAGATCTGCGCCGATCACCAAATCTCCTTCATTGGCCCATCTCCGGAATCGATTCGTTTGATGGGTGACAAATCCACAGCCAAGGAGACCGCGCAACGAGCGGGTGTGCCCACCGTTCCAGGTAGTGATGGCTTGGTGACTGATGAGCAAAATGCCTTAGTGTTAGCCCGCAAAATAGGCTATCCCGTGATGATCAAAGCCACTGCGGGTGGTGGCGGTCGGGGAATGCGCTTAGTTCATGAAGAAGTTGATTTGATCAAGCTATTTCTCGCTGCTCAGGGGGAAGCTGAAGCTGCCTTTGGCAATTCGGGAGTCTATCTAGAAAAATTCATCGAGCGACCCCGCCACATTGAATTCCAAATTTTGGCTGACAGCTACGGCAATGTCGTTCACCTAGGGGAGCGAGACTGCTCCATTCAACGTCGTCACCAAAAGTTGCTGGAGGAAGCTCCTAGTCCTGCCCTGAGTCAGGAACTCCGCGAGAAAATGGGATCGGCAGCAGTGCGCGTGGCTCAATCGATCAACTATGTGGGCGCAGGAACGGTGGAGTTTCTGCTGGATCAGTCGGGCAGTTTCTATTTTATGGAAATGAATACCCGGATTCAGGTCGAGCACCCGGTGACAGAAATGATTACGGGCCTAGACTTGATTGCAGAGCAAATTCGCATTGCTCAAGGCGAAAGACTGCAATTTACTCAAGATCAGATTGTGCTCAAAGGCCATGCGATCGAGTGTCGAGTCAACGCAGAAGACCCAGACTACAACTTCCGTCCTAGCCCGGGTCGGATCAGTGGCTACTTGCCGCCAGGTGGACCTGGGGTGCGGATGGATTCTCACGTCTACACGGATTACGAGATTCCACCCTATTACGACTCCTTGATTGGCAAACTGATTGTTTGGGCTCCCGATCGCGACTCTGCCATCCGGCGTATGAAGCGGGCCTTGCGAGAGTGTGCTGTCACAGGCTTACCCACGACTATTGGCTTTCACCAAAGAATTTTGGAAACGCCTGAGTTTAACCAGGGCGATGTCTACACCAATTTTGTTATGGACGTAATGCAAAACTCGAAGTAATGGACACACCACCGCTCCATACACTTAATCCCTTAAGCCGTTTCTCGGACAGGGCGGTTGACTATGCTAAGTATCGACCGAGCTATCCCGAAGCAGCGATCGCCCTACTTTTACAAGGGCTGGGAGAGCCGTCCCAACTACTAGCAGCCGATATGGGAGCAGGCACAGGGATTTCTGCCCGCTTGTTAGCAGAGCAGGGGGTGCATGTATTCGCCATTGAACCCAATGTTGATATGCAAAAGGCTGCGACTCCGCATGTTTTAGTCGAGTTTCGGACGGCTACGGCTGAACAAACCAACTTACCTAGCGCTACGGTGGATCTCGTCACCTGCTTCCAATCCTTCCATTGGTTGCAACCGGAGCAGAGCTTGGCGGAGTTCCACCGGATTCTCAAATCTTCAGGATGCCTGGCTTTGGTGTGGAATGAGCGCGATCGCTCAGATGAATTTACGGCAGCATACAGCCGTTTGATGCGGGAAGCCTCCAATCACCATCCAGCAGAAGCCAAATTGGGAGCCGTTGAGCCGCTGCTGACCAGTCCATACTTCACCCACATCCAGCAACACACCTTGCCCTATCAACAAATTTTGAACTTAGCAGGATTGCTGGGTCGGGCGCAAAGTGTATCCTATACTCCTAGCTCCGGGGAGGCAAAAGAGCGATTACTTGCTAACTTGCAACAGCTACATGAACGCTGGGCTGATGCTCGTGGGCTGGTCGAATTGGCGTACCAAACCAAGGTTTATCTGGCGAAACCAAAGCTCTAGAAACCTACCTAGTGCAACATCATCGTGACGAGTCCTTGCTGGCCCAGCAGGATTTCGCGCAGTAGGCTGACAATCCCTACCCAAATAATCGGGGTAATGTCTACTCCCCCGATCGGTGGCACAATCTTTCGCAATGGCACCAAGAAAGGTTCAGTGGGCCAAGCCACAACATTGAAGGGAAATTGATTCAGATTCACTTGAGGGTACCAAGTGAGCACAATCCGAAAGATAAACAGAAAAATCATTAACCCCAGCAGAGGGCCAAGCGTCCAGGTGACAATTGCAGCAGAAGTCATAAATGTAGGGTTACGTGAGCGGATGGCGAGTGAGCGCCTTTGCAGACTTTTAAGCTTTGTAACTAAATTCGTTCTTTAATTTTAACTTGAGGATAGGTACTGTTTGAGGCGCGATCGCTGCTATCTGCAAGCCTTGGACCACGAACCTAGAATCCCCTGTGCTTTATGCCGTGGGAGTATGTCAAAATTATGAGAACTGACTCATGGTTGTAATTTAAGGACGAGGACTCTCTATGACTCCTTCACTCGCTAATTTCTTGTGGAGCCTATTTTGGGGTGGTTTGATTGTGGTCGTTCCCGCTACTGTAGGACTGATCTTCATCAGCCAGAAAGATAAAATTCAGCGCTCTTAGTCGCTCTCTTAAGTTTGTAAAGCTAGGGTTTTCAAGCACTTTTTGAAATTTTTCATCACGCTGCGTCAGCAGTTCAAGCTAGCCTACCCCAACCTCAGTTTAGTCAGAGGCAACTTCAAGTTGTCTGATGCTGACAGACTGAGGTTTTTTATGCTCAGGTATAGATTACCTTAGAGATACAAGTTCGCTACCCTACGAGTGTTAGCCCGCAGCGATCGCTGGCAAGCTAAAATCAGTTTACCTAGCATAGGGTAAAGGTTCTTAGCAAGACTCGCTAACATAGGACTGACTTAGGAGTAAAGGCAATGGTAAACGTCGGACTTAGCTGGAGCAGTATGGTGGGCATTGCTCTTGCTATCGCTGGAGCAGCGCTTTATTTTCTGCGCTCAGTGCGTCCAGGTCTAGCCCGCGATCACGATCTCTTCTTTGCGGCAGTGGGGCTCCTCTGCGGCGGTATTCTCTTTTTCCAGGGCTGGCGACAAGACCCAATTTTACAATTTGGTCAGTTTCTGTTGGCTGGAACCACTATTTTCTTTGCAGTAGAAAGCATTCGATTACGGGGCGTCGCTACCGAGCAAGCAAAGCGCAGTACGCCGATTGTGGATGATGAGCGGCCTGTGAGTCGGGTATATCAGGCTGAGTTGGATGATGTGACTCAGTTTGATGAAGAGTGGGCCAGTCGGCGTCGCATTCGCGGTTCTAGGGACAACTATGCCACTCGCGATGATGAATACGAAGATGATGTGCCTCGGCGTCAACCGATTCGGCCTAGTAGAGATGAACGGTTAGGTCCTGGCGATCGCGCTCGTAGACCCCGTCCTCGCTCTGAGGGTTGGCCAGTTGACGATAGCGACATTGCAGATGTATCAGCAGACTTTGACGATCGCCCCGCTAGGAGGCCAGCACGTCCTAGCAGCAACGGCTCCTCCCGTCCCGCGAATCGCGATTCTAGTTCGGGGCCTAAAACTCGCAGACCTCGTCCTCCGCAAAGTCCTGCTTCCTCAAGACGCTCGAATCTAGATGCAGAACCGAGCGATTATGTGGATTATCAGCCGATTAATTTCCCAGAGGATGAGGGAGATAACTCATCTAACTTCGATTAGGCTGTACCTTTTGGCTTGAGGCACTATGAGGCTCTAATTAGCCTAACTACTCAGCGCTGCCACTGCGAACCTAATCTAAATTCAAACTAATTCTAAAGCGGGAGCCGTTGTTATACTGCTCCCGCTTTACGTTGTGTGGGTTGCTCTAGTTTGATTCGCCCATCTAATCGGTTTGTCTCTGGTTCCGCAGGGGCCATAGATGGCTTCACAGCTTCAAACCAATCACTAGGGCTGAGCTAGCTCATCTGGGTGCTGGTGTTAAGTGGGAATCGGAACCAACCAATCGGCTATAGCAGTACTGATAAAGGTTAAGACGGGGTGTAGGGGTGAAACCCCTGGCGGGGCGAAGCCCCCACACCCCCTTTGCCCTAAACTTGATGAGTAGCACTATATCATCGCAGGCCTAGCCAGGTCCAAAAATCTTGACGAGTAAAGAATTCTAATATCAGCAGAGCCACAAAGCCGAGCATGGCAAACCGCCCGTTGATTTGTTCCGCATAGAACGTCCAGCCAAAGGCAGGCTCAAAGCGGCTATCAGCTTCTGGAGTGGGCTGGGGGGAGTTTGCCTGGGGGGGAGTAGAGGTTGTTTCGTTCATAGCAAGAAGTGATGGATCAGCAGATTAGGGCTGAGAATTAGCCTGCTTTGACTCTACCGCTAAATTTTGTACTGACTCAATCAGCGATCGCACTTGGGGAGCCCCAGGAGACGCATGGAACGTAAAGGGGAATTTGCCTCGTTGCACCATCCGTAAACCCAGTTTCCCCATGGTGACTAAGCCTTGGAGATCGCGGAAGGAATTTGTCACCACCCGCAGACCAAATTGGCGCTCATCCACCCAGCCCCCTTGCTTGACCAAATCAACCAAGGTGCGACGGTGCCGAATCGGACGGCTATCCTCAACAGCGGGATTTGCTAAAATTTCTCGCTTGATATTACCAATCTGATCCATAGGAGCCACGTCCATCGGGCAGACCGAGTTGCAGAAAAAGCAGCGAGTACAGCCCCATACCCCTTGCGTGCCTTGATTGTATTGGTCAAGGCGCTGGGCGGTCTGATCGTCGCGAGAATCTGCCAGGGTGCGGTAAGCCTTCGCTAGGGCATGGGGGCCGACAAAATCAGGATTGACGGTGCGGGCATTACATTCCGAATAACAAGCGCCACAGAGAATGCAGTTGCCCGTTTGGTCAAGGCGCGATCGCTCAGCGGGTGTCTGCAAAAACTCTCGCTCTGGGACATGTCGGGCTGCGGTGCTGACGTAGGGATCAACGGCTTTTAGATTGCTCCAAAAGCTTTGCATATCAACTACTAAATCTTTCACCACAGGCATATTGCCCATCGGCGCGATCGTAATTTCTGGCAAGGTTTCAGCAGGCTTTGGAGTTAGTTCTGCTGTTCCTGCAATTTGTTGCAATCGCGCTAATTCATGACCCACATTTTCTTTGCAAGCCAATGCCGAACGACCATTAATTCGCATTGAGCAACTGCCACAAATTGTATTACGACAATTTTTCCGAAAAGCTAAACTACCGTCTTGCTCCCATTTGATGCGATTTAAGCAATCGAGAATGGTCATGCCAGGATCAACATCAAGAGTGTATGTCTGTACCCAAGCGGGAGCATTTTGGCCCTGTCGGGCTACTTTAAAAAGAACTTGCATGCTTAAAACCGATGCCTTGAAACTTGCAGGGTAAAGTGAAGAATTACTGAAATTTAGAGTCTGAGCAAGAAGATTTCCCAACTGCTTCGTCACTCGCAGTTCACTACTTTCTTGCAGTTCACTACTTCGTTGACTGGTCGCTTTCCTGCCCCTGTCTCTAGTTTAATCCCGAACTTCTCTAACCTAGGCGACCCCAACAGTGCTTTGCCAGCATAACAATTCCGTAGAGTACCCTGGTCTGTGCAATTTTCGCTCTGGGCGATGTACATCCGACACTGCAAAGATGAAATTTTTCTAAGCAAAATAGTTTAAAAGTTTGCGACGAACTGTCCTTTACTGCTAATTAGAGCCATCAGTGAGCACTCATCCGGAGATGCGGGAGTCGGGATCATAACTTGCATAAACACTCGTCAGGTTGACAGCCCATTGAAATCGTGCATCCACTTATGGAATCTTCTAAAATACTCGCCATCAGAAATTTTGGCTGAGCAAAGGTTAAGCATTGACACAAAAATCCGTAAAGTGAACCTACAAATATTAGTGATAAAACTAATTAGTAAAAGTCTTGTCAAAACATATAGATTAAAGGATATATTTTTTATAAAGCCACACACTGGCATTTCTTGTTTACCCTCCTAGAGAGCAAAGGATATTTTGCAAAGTGATGACTGAAACTGAAACGCCAACAGCCCCATTGACGGGCAAAGCGCTACTGCAAAAAGTAAAAGAACTTTCTCACTTACCTCGGAGAGAAACTGCGAAGCGCTGCGGTTACTACACGGTCACAAAAAATGACCAAACTCGTGTCAATTTAACTGATTTTTATGATGCACTGCTTGCGGCTAGAGGCATTCCTTTAAGCCCTGAGGGTTCTAAGGATGGACGTGGTAGAGAACCGACCTACCGCGTTAGTGTTCATAAAAACGGCCAAATTGTCATTGGTGCAACTTACACTCAGGCAATGGGATTAAAGCCTGGTGATGAGTTTGAAATCAAACTTGGTTACAAGCATATTCATCTGATTCAGGTAGATGCTGACAGGAGTGGTGCTAGGGCAACCGATGATGATGACCTGGATGAGGAATAGTTACTTCTTCCAGCTTGCTTCATTTACGCAGAGAATCAATAGAGCGATCGCGGGAGTTGACAGGTAAATTTCTGCTTAACCCTGTCTGAGGTGTCAATCAATCGATGACATGAAGCCACTCAGACTTAGGGTTGCGGATAAAGGAAACGTAAAGATTGGGAGTAAATAAGCAATCAAATTCGGAATTGCTGCCAATCTGTATAGCTTCATGAACTTAAGAAATGCATCTTTTTGATGATGGATTGAAACATTTACCTGTTACAGTCTTGCTCCTCACTGACGCTGAACTCCCAAGTTCTATTGTTTCTCTTCGTTATGCCTCCTGCGTATGTTCAATCAAGCAACTCACCTGATGATTTCGTCTTTTACAGAAGCATCAGCAATCGTTAAGGTAGTTGCTTTTTTGGGCATTTGGGTTTTTGTTTGGTTGCCCTTGGGAATCCCACTTGCGATCGCGCTCAAGTGGCAACCGACTCAACCCATTACACCCTCACAAAAATTACCTTTAGTTGCTTCCCTCTATTTGCTTGCTCCTCTGATTCTTTGGGGGTTGGCGCGTATTCAGGAAGCCCCTTTTTCAGCGTATGGGTTAGCCGCGACGATGCCCTTTTTCAGTGCTTTAGCATTAGGGCTGATTTTGGGCGTTTTGGGCTTGGCTGTGTTGTTTGGGCTGCAAGTGTCCCTGGGCTGGATTCAGTGGCCTCCTGGGCCTCAAATTTCGCCTCAGAACCCTGTTTCCGCCACTCATAAAACCAGTTGGCTCAGTTGGCGCATCTTGCTGCCTACCCTCCTATTAGGGCTTTGGGTCAGTGTGACGGAAGAGTTGATTTTTCGGGGATTTCTGCTCAATCAATTGCAGCAGGAGTACTCGCTTTGGCTGGCAGGGGCGATCGCGAGCGTCATCTTTGCAGTGCTACACCTAGTCTGGGAAGGGCGGCAGAATCTGCCTCAACTCCCCGGACTTTGGCTGATGGGGATGGTGCTCGTGCTAGCGCGCCAAGTAGATGGCGGTAGTTTGGGGTTGGCTTGTGGGTTGCATGCAGGCTGGATTTGGGGCATTGCGAGCTTAGATACGGCTCAGGCGATCGCCTATACGGGCAAAGGGCCATCCTGGATGACGGGGTTAGGTGAGCAACCTTTAGCAGGTGGGATGGGTTTATTGTTTCTGCTGGGCACTGGGGCAGGAATTTGGTGGCTCGGTTCTGGTAGGCTACTGCTGCCTTAAACCTCGGCCACCCTTGCCCTCCGAAGCGTGCCTAAAGCGTGCCTAAACCTAAAGCGTATAAGTAAAGCCTTCTGTCAACATTCCTGGCACCCAGCAACCTCCTAGCTGGCGACCTCCATAGGTGCCAACCTCAGGAATAAACTCCTGAAAATTAGTGAAGTCAATCAGACTTTTGCCCCAAAAGCGATACAAACTCTCGTCAAAGCGCAAATTCTCGATGGGAGCGACTATTTTGCCATTTTCTACCCAGAAACAGGCATAGCGGGTCATCCCGGTAATTCGTCCTGTCGGGCGATCGCTCCAATTTAAATAATGTAGATTCGAGACATACAAGCCTGTGTCCAGTTCTGACAAAATCTGATCGCGACTGAGGGTGCCAGGACTAATCTCTGGCGATCGCAACCCCTCCGAACCATTGGCTCCATTTGCAGCCACACCATACTCTTTGGCGGTGCGATCGCTGACTAGCGCATTGACCAATTGGCCTGCCACAATCAGCGGCAAGTCTAGCGGAGCTGTTTCACCCCACTCATTAAAGCGGGGCACTAAACCATGTTGAAAATTCTCCTTCAGTGTGAAGCGGGGAGACAAGCGCTTCTGACCACGGCGCAGCTCATTTAGGGCGCTATTTCCTTGCTGCAAGGTGGCTTCACTAATGCCACCCCAGGACAACATCCCTAGCAATTCTGCGACTGCTGCGGGCGCTAAATAGGTGCGGTATTGCCCCCGCGAGAGTTGCTTGGGGGGAGCGAAGAGCAGTTGCAGTTGCGTTTTAGATTCTTGAATTTGGGTTTTGTAAGCCTCTGTATCCCAGGTGCTACCTGCCAGTGTGCCTTTGACTGCTTCACCGTTGGTTCCAAACAAAGAATAGTCTAGGGCAAAAGAATTCGTGGCAAACCAATGCTTCTGACCGCTGGAGTCCGCATAGCCTCGCACAAGCAAGCCTGCTGCATAAATGCCTGTAAAATCCAACTCGGCTACGACTGGTAGCACGGTGGAGGTGACTGATTCAGGTGCTAGAAGTTGCCCTGAGTTGACATCTCGGCTGGTGCTGGTGCCCGCTGGAATGACTAAATAGGGGTCAATCGGTAGCTGGGGAACGGCTTGCCGCAGATCTGCAAAGGCGATTTGGGCTTGCTGCAAGTCAATTTCTAGATCGCCTGTAAAAGGAAAGGTGCGATAACTGGTGCGCTGGTCGCGAATCAAGGTGAGCTTGAGGCAGCCATCAACCACATTCCCGATTTGCCGCACTTTCGCGTGATTGAAGCGAATGAATTGACTGCGCTCACTGCTGAGTTTCAACGTTAAATGCTCACCGGGTTCGACTTGGTGCAACAGGGCTTCAACCACCTGAGCAAAACTGGTTTCCAAAGCGGCTAATGTCTGGGAGCTAGTTGAGGAGCTAGTTAAAGAACTCATGGAACTGATAGATGAACTCACCTAAAACTCCTGGGATGGTTGGAAGCCCTGGCTCTCTAGAGTAGGGAGGAAAACCGACTCAAGCGGCTTTAGCCGCCTTGGTGATACAGATACTTTCATGGGTTCACATGTGAGATAATCATAGGATGGAACAAAAGCTGACACTGACTTGCAAGCTTCAACCTACACCTGAACAAAGCGCCAAGATTGACGCATTGTTGAAGGCGTTTGCGGATGCTTGCAATTTTGCGAATCAGACCGTTAAACCATCCGTAACCAGCAAGACCACGATTCAAAGTCTGGTCTACAACCAGTTGCGAGAACAGTTTGGGTTGAGCGCCAATCAAGCTGTTAGAGTTTGTGCCAGAGTCGGAGCAAGCCGTAAGACCGCCAAGCTGAAAGACAAGCCCGTTAAGCAGTTCAAGCCTACGTCGGCTGATTACGATGCGCGGCTCTTTGCTTTCAGAGAAAAGGATTGGACGGTTAGCCTGACGCTTTTGGATGGACGGGAACACATCAAGCTGAATGTTGGCAATTATCAGCGAGGCAAATTGAAGGGACGAAAACCCACTTCTGCCCAGCTGTGCAAGCATCATGATGGCTCCCACTATATCCACATTCAACTGACCGATACCGCTCCAGACCCTATCAAGTCTGACAAAGTGATTGGTGTTGATCTTGGGCGACGCGAAATCGCTAAAACCAGCACCGACAGGGGTTGGGACGGCAAGCAGTTGAACGGCATTCGGGATAGGTTTTCTAGAGTTAGAACGTCTCTCCAGGTCAAAGCCTCGAAGGGCACAAGATCGACTCGCAGACGAGCGAGACAGGTCTTGAAACGGCTGTCGGGCAGAGAGCGACGTTTTCAGCAATGGCTGAACCATTCCATCAGCGCCTCCATTATCCGTGAGGCAAAACAACTCAATGCCACTATTGCAATCGAGAATTTGACGGGCATTCGAGATAGAACTAACCAACAACCAAGAAGTAAGACCGAACGGAGACGGTCTAACAGTTGGGCGTTCTATCAACTGCGTCAATTCCTCGAATACAAAGGCATTAAAGAAGGGGTTGAGGTTGTCGCCGTCAATCCTGCCTACACCAGCCAGACCTGTAACCAGTGCTTGCACATTGGCTTGAGGTCTGACAAAAAATTCAAGTGTGGGCATTGTGGCTGGCATGGTGACGCTGATCTGAATGGAGCTTTGAATATTGCTGCTTTGGGGCTGTCAGTAACGCAGCCTAGAGGTTCGGGATTGTTTTGCTCGCTTGAACAGGCAGTCTCAGGGCTACTGAAAGCCCCGTCGCTTTAGCGCGGGGAAGTTTACGCGCCACCTCCAAACACTTCAATATTGGCAAAGGCACAAACCGGGGCTGCGTGCCCAACCCAAATAGTCTGATTTGGCTCACCCTTACCACAGACTGGAGAACCATACAGCTTCCAGGTTGAGCGATCGCCCACTTGAGACAAGCTCCGCCAAAATTCGGGTGTCGTTCCCCGGTAGTTGGGATTGCGTAGAGTCTTGGTAAGTTGACCGTTCTCAATCAACCTGGCGTATTCGCAACCAAATTGGAATTTGTGCCGCTGGTCATCAATCGACCAAGAACGGTTAGATTGCATGTAAATCCCATGTTCAATGTTGCCGATGACCTCCTCAAAGCTGGCATTCCCCGGTTCTAAATTTAGGTTCGCCATGCGATCGATCGCCGGACGATTCCAAGAAGTAGCTCGTGCGCAAGCCACCCCTGGTAGCCCCAGTCGAGCTTGGCTTTCTAGACTTCCTAGACCACGCTCTAACACACCCTCGCGGATCACATACTCACGGGTCGCAGGCACGCCAGTATCGTCAAAGCTGTAGCTAGAAAACTCACCCGGAACCGTGGGGTCAAAGGTGATATTCATCAGCGGTGAACCGTAAACCAAATGCCCAAAATCCTTTGGTTTGACGAAACTGCCCCCGGCATAATTTCGCTCATCTCCTAAGATGCGATCGAGTTCTAGCGGATGCCCCACGCTTTCATGAATTTGTAACAGCATTTGGTCTGGATCGAGAACCAGCGTCGTAGCCGTGGTTGGGCATTCTTCAGCACTCAGCAACTCCACGGCTTGCTCCCCCACCTGCTTGACTTCATCCCATAGTTCAGGAGTTAAAAACAGTTCCATCCCGCCCTGAGAACAGTGGGCTAACCAGCCATTATGACTGCGCCGTTGCACGATCGCGCCTGCTTGAGCGGTTGCAGCGTAGTCGGTCGCCAAAGTGAGGAATTTTTGATAAACCTCAGAGCCATTGCTGCTGACAAACCAAGTTTCGATTTCTCTGGTATGGGCGGCGGCACTGGTTTGCACGATCTGATCAGATATCTTCAGGGTCTGACAGAGCTTGACCAGCACCTCGTTAATTTCCCCAGCTGTTAGAGATTGAAAGGGTTTTAGAAACGGTGACGTATATTGCCCGACCACTTTAGGCCGTTCTGCCACTGTGGTGGGGTGAATCGACCATTCACTAGCCGTAAAAGCTTGCTGGTAAGCAGTTTTGGCTGCCGCTTGCAAACTTTCTAGCTTTAGAGAATTGGTAGCTCCATAGCCCAGTTGACCATTTACCAACACTTCTACCATGACGCCTTGGGTCAGAGATTTGCCGTTGGCTTCAGGTTTGCCATCACGGACGGCATAAGTTGAGGAAGTGTCTTTAACGGCTCGCAGACCTATCCAATCAGCGGGAATATCTAGAGCCGCGATCGCCCTTGAAAGTTCAGATATCATCGTTTGTTGTTAAATAGCGCTTAACTTTGAGCAAAATCACAAAAGCAATGGATGAGGAGAGGAAACCTCATGGCTGCCCCTCCCTGCTCGGCTTTAACACTGGTTGCTAGTGTTTCCCTATTGGATTTGTAAGACTGGCTTCACCTGACCCCCAACCCTAACTAGCAAAATCAACGTAGTGAAATACTAGCTGTGGTGCCAGGTTGTGACGCCACCCAGTTGATCCACTAAAGTGATTCCTTGGGCTTTTAACTCATCCCGAATGCGATCGCTCTCCCCAAAGTTTTTGGCCTTGCGAGCCTCCTGCCTTTGTTGGATGAGTTGCTCGATTTCTGCATTCGTTAGGCCAGAGGGACTTAACTCAATGCCAGAATCCGATTCTTGACCTGAACCGAATTCGGTCGGCATGGCTTGTGGACGGATCTCTAAACCCAAAACCTGAGCTAGTACCACTAAAGTCTGCCACTTTTGTCTCAACGTTTGAGAGTCGAGCTTTGTTTCACCTTGATGAATTAGGAGGTTGCCTTCACGGCGTAGATCTTTGGCAAGTTCGAACAAAACGGCGACGCCTCCAGGGGTGTTAAAGTCGTCATCCATTGCTGTCTGAAAGCGTTGCACAGGATCACTCTCAATATCAATCCGCATGTTGGCGGAATTCCCAAAGTCAGAATCTTGGCGATCGGGCCAGTTCAGTTGCTCCCCGTATTGATAGCCGAATAACAATCCTTCTTTCAGTGTGTCCCAACTGTTGTTAGCAGAGGCGATCGCTTCATCGGTAAAGTCAATGGGTTTGCGGTAGTGCGCCTGTAAAACAAATAGCCGCAACACCATAGCATTCAGGCCATGATCCAACATTTGCCGAATCGTGGTGAAGTTGCCCAAGGATTTGGACATTTTCTCGCCGCCCACATTTACCATGCCGTTGTGGAGCCAGTAATGCGCTAAGGGGTGGCTTGTCGCTGCTTCCGACTGGGCAATCTCATTTTCGTGGTGGGGGAAGACTAGGTCGGCACCGCCCACGTGGATGTCGATTGTGTCGCCCAAGTGTTCCCGAACCATCGCCGAGCACTCGATATGCCATCCCGGACGACCTTGACCCCAAGGAGACTCCCAAAATTCCTCACCTGGTTTCGCTGCCTTCCACAGGGCAAAGTCAAAGGGGTCTTGCTTTTTCTGCTCCTCTACTGACACTTCGACACGGCCACTAGCCCCAGCTTGCATGTCATCTAGCTTGCGCCCAGAGAGTTTGCCGTACTCCGAAAACTGCCGCACCTTGTAGTAGACATCGCCATCCGCTGCATAGGCAAACCCCTTTTGCTCTAGCTCATGAATCAAGCGCTTGATGCCATCAAGGGTATGGGTGGCACGGGGATACTCATCAGCTTCGAGAATGTTCAGCCGCGCCATGTCTTCCAGGTAAGCTTCGGTGTAGCGATCCGCAATTTCTCGCGGAGAAACGCCCTGCTCCCGTGCCCGGTTGAGAATCTTGTCATCAATGTCGGTGAAGTTTTGCACGTAGCGCACGTCAAAGCCACGCCATTGCAAATAACGCCGCACCGTATCCCAAACAATGTAAGAACGAGCATGACCCAGGTGGCAGTAGTCGTACACCGTTACGCCACAGCAATACATCCGCACCTTACTAGGTTCAATCGGCTCAAAAGGTTCCTTGCGACGGGTGAGGCTGTTGTAGAGCGTTAGGGGCATTGTGAACTAGGGATGTTTGAGGGACGTAAGGCTAAACATTTTGATTCTACTAGGGTACTAGGCACAGCGCTCTGATTTGAGAAAGGCGATCGCTTAACCAGTCATTCGCCAGAGCGATCGCCTAATATGGGAGATGGCCCAACATCGGCTTGAGACTTCGTTACACTCACGCTAAATGTTGAGGTTGCTTCGAATTCAAAAAACTCTTGTTCTAGCAATTACTGACTAGTCACGCTATGCAATCAGCCACTGATCCCGCTCAAATTCAGGCAATGGATGCCCCCAAGCATGGTCTGCCAGTCACGATCATTACTGGCTTCCTCGGTAGTGGTAAGACGACGCTGCTAAACCATATCCTGACCAATCAGCAGGGGGTGAAAACTGCAGTTCTGGTGAATGAGTTTGGTGAAATCGGCATCGACAACGAGCTGATTGTGAAAACAGGCGATGACATGGTGGAACTCAGCAACGGTTGTATTTGCTGCACCATCAACAACGACTTGCTAGAAGCCGTTTACAAAATTCTAGAACGGCAAGAGCGCGTAGATTATCTGGTAGTTGAAACCACTGGCTTAGCCGATCCACTACCTGTAGCGCTAACTTTTTTGGGTACAGAACTGCGCGACTTGACCCGCCTCGATTCGATTGTGACGGTAGTTGATGCCGAAAACTACAGCCTGGATTTGTTCAACAGCGAAGCCGCTTACAACCAGATTGCTTACGGCGACATCATCCTGCTCAACAAGGTTGACTTGGTGGATGAAGCCGATGCGGATGCTCTAGAGCTAAAGATTCGGGACGTGAAGAAAGACGCTCGAATTCTGCGAACCACTAAGTCCCAAGTGGCCCTGCCTCTGATTCTGAGTGTGGGTCTGTTTGAATCGGACAAATATTTCAACCCCAGCGAGCCCGAACCAAACCAAGATCATCACCACGACCACCATCATGACCATGATCACCATCATGACCATGCTGAGCACGATCATCACGACCACCACGATCATCAGGCTCATGACGATCACTCAGCTTGCGATCATGATCATGGTCAATGCACTCACGATCACCATGATCACGACCATCACTCGCACCACTTAGAGAATGATGGCTTTACCTCTCTATCTTTCCAGAGCGACAAACCCTTTGCGATTAAGAAGTTCCAACACTTTCTAGATAGTCAATTACCTGCTGGTATCTTCCGGGCTAAAGGCATCCTCTGGTTTGACGAAAGCCCCAAACGTCATGTGTTTCACCTCAGTGGCAAGCGTTTCTCGCTCGAAGATGACACCTGGAACGGCCAGCCCAAAAACCAGTTGGTGCTGATCGGCCAAGACTTAGATCACGATGCTCTGCGATCGCAACTGGAAAAGTGCCTCTGCATGCCTTCTACTAACCGGGGTCGAGGGTTTGGTAAGTAATTAACGCCAGCTAGCAAAGTTGAGCGATCGCTGACTTTTGAAATCCCCGTGCTTTTCCCTAGGCTAGAGAATTTGTAGCTTTTCTAGAATGGGGAAACAGCACGGGGAATTTTTTAGTTGGAAGATGCGGCAGGTCAGCGTCAAGTTTTAGTTTGTCAATATCAGAACTGTCTAGCCAGAGGCTCGGCCCAAGTTTTGGCAGCGTTTCAAGCCAATCTGGTTCCTGAGGCCGATATTCAAGCGAGTGGTTGCCTAGGTCAGTGCAATATGGGGCCGAATGTGCGAGTGGTACCCGATGAGGTTTGGTATTGCCGAGTCCAACCTAGCGATGTCCCAGTTGTTGTGAACGAGCATTTGCGCTCAGGGTATGCGGTTGAGCCACTATTACATCCTCGATTTCATCCTAGAAGTGTGTGAGCCTAGACCCGTTACGTGCCAATTAGTTGCAATCTGTTGTGAAATCTATATTTTTCTCAGCAGCATGCTAAGAAACCGCGAGAATTGGCCCACAATATCTGAGGCCATCTTCAGCGATCGCATCGGCATCCTGAAGGTGATGTGAGTTTGTCACTGCTAGCCCAATTTTTCTTTGGAGTGCCAGGAGTTCCGGTGATCTACCGCCGATTGCGTCGCTACTGCTTAGTTGCCTCTGCTGCTTTATCTGCGGCTTTAGTGGTGGGTGGCAGTTCCCCTAAAGCTGCTGCTGTGCCTGCCGATATTTTTAGACCCCATCTAGATCAGATCAGCCAGACTTTGCCGCCAAATTTGGTCATGCGTCTGCCATCGCAAATTAGTTTGAGTGGCCCAGGAGATCAAGATTTTATTGATGAACTCATTGTTAAAGTGTTTCCGTCCCAGTCGCCTCCTGGTATGACCGTGGGGCTGTTCACTTGCGATATTGGCCCTCAGCCTTGCTTGATCGGCAGCTTCTCGGTAGAGAGTAAAAACTCAGAAAGTGCTCAGATCGAACTAAAAAAACATCAAGCTGCGGCGGCTCCGATTAAGTTGGCAGAAGGAGTGCAGGGTCATTTCTTACCAGGCTCTAGCCTTAAACCTGCCTCTCGATTTTCTTCTGTGATCTGGGAACAAAATGGCTTAGTGTACACCGTGAGTTTCTTTTCAGGAGAGCGGCAAAATATTTTGAATATGGCTTACTCTATGGCCAACAATCCACCGATTAACCGCGTTGTTACCCGTCAAAGGATGGTTCGTTAGGAGGCGTGGCGGTCTGAGATTGGAGGGTTAGATTGAGTTGATAACGAATAATTTCGGGTGAATTAGAAAGAATCACAATTTCGTAGTAGCCAGGACGGGGTAGCGTGCCCGACCAACTCGTTTTGGGTGTGTCGTTAATCAGCGCTTGAGCACCAGCGGAACGGCGATCGGGAGAATAAATAGACAACCGGGTGCCTTTACTCGGAGCTTGCAAGGCGACTTGGATCGTCTGCCCTTGGCTTAAATTGGCCACGTAAACTTTGCCTTCCCCAGGCTTGAGAGTGGCTGTCAAGGTTTGGCTAGGGTTTTTAGGGCCAAGCTGGAGCATAGAAAAGGCAGAGCCTGCTTGGATCGCTTTGAAGGTTTCCTCCGCGATCGCGTACCAGACCTGACCAAATCGGTTGGGGTCTAAATAGCGCTCTTGTTGCTCTGGAAACAGATGATAGAACTTGGCATCCACCAACTGGGCAAAGGTCGGACGGCTGAGACGTTGGCGCTCTAGGCCCATTACCCACTGGTCATAGTCTTGCTGACTGTAGCGTCCTAAGCGATTGCGGGACTCTTCGCTAAGGGTTTCTAGCTTATTGAGTAGTTTTTCTGCCGTGGCATTCCACTCGCGGCGCAACGCTCGATCGGATGGCTCGAAGCTGAGACGACGGTCGTTGAGTTCTGAGTGTTCTGTGTAAAAAACCGTATCAACTAAATGCACAAAGAGGTCATAGTTCACCCCCAAACGCCGACGGCGATCGCGCAAAGCTGCATGAATGTCATTCTCGGACTTAGGAGTTGGGCTAGGAGCGGCTGAAGATTTGGTGGCAGTGCGGGACTGAGCCGCTGCTTGCACCACCGTAGGGGCGGAGGAATCTGAGCGGGCTTGCTGCATTTGCCGTAGCGATCGCCAAGCCGTTCCAGCGAGTATCCCCATCACTAATAAAGTGAGTAACAGTGCGGCTACTGCTAGAGCTGAACCCATCCAAGTAATCTCACTTTCCTCTTCTGTCAGGTCTGATAGAGGAATAAAAGATTGTACTTCTGGTGCTAATTCGGGTGCTAATTCTGCCGCTAGCTCTGGTGCTGAGCTTGGCACTAGCTCTGAATTTAATTTTGGCTCAGGGGCTAGCTCTGGCTCTAGCGCTGTTAACGCTGGTTCTGGTGCTACTACAGGCGGCGGGTTGTTGTGTTGGGGAGCTAGCGCCAGGGTAGAAGGTGAGGGAATGTAAATGGGTTGGACAAACAGAGCTTGCAAGGCGCGAATCACTTTACCTGCTGAAGCATAGCGAGTTTGCGGCTTGGCACTCAGCATGCGACTGAGAATCTGAGCGAACCCTGGTGAAACCGTCGCCCAAGACTCCCAGGACCACAGTTGTCGCCGGGAATTGTAGAGCATGCGAGGTTCCTGGCCTGTGAGTAAGACAACCGCCGTCGCAGCTAAGGCATAGAGATCGCTGTTGCGATAAACTGTGCCAGATTGCAGTTGTTCTTTAGGCAGGTAGCCAGATGGGCTGAGATGCCTCCTAGGGCCAGGATAATAAAGTTCTAAGTCAGTAGCGATTTCCCGAATTAAGCCGAAATTGGTCAGTATCGGTGCGCCATCTCGTTGCCGAATCAGAATGCTGGCTGGAGAGAGATTGCCATGAATAATGCCTCGACTGTGAACATGCAGCAATACAGGCAGCACATGCCAAAGCAACTGCATCACTTCTGCTTCTGAGAAAGCCTGGTTCTGGGTTAACCGCTCCTCCAGCCATGCTTGACAAGTGGCCCCCTCAACATACTCTTGCACCACAAAGAAGGAATCGGCATACGTGATGATGCCGCGAAACCGAGGAATCTGAGGATGCTGCAATTCGTAAAGCACTGCTGCTTCTTGTTGAAAGACTCCCCGAATGACTTCGAGTGAGTAAGCGCCAGGATGACGCTGCCTGAACTCTTGCAACAGATACAGCTCATTAAACCGAGTTTGATCTTCGGCCAGATAGATACCTTGCTCCAGCAGGTCGATCAAGTGATATCGCCCTGGCAAAATGGTGCCTAGAGAAAGGGATGGCTGCATAGATCACGGGTAGACTTCACTCAAATCATAGAGAGTCTCATAACTCTACCCAACTAACTGTTGGGAGGATCTTAAGCTTGTAGTAACTTTATTTCTGCTTTTGTAGAATTTTCAGCAAAAACTTAAGGTGCTGGTGGGGTTGGTTCTGAGTCAGGGGAGGGAGAAGGCGGCGCTGAAACAGGGCTAGGAGGGGTAGAGATGACGTTATCCGCCGCCAAGCTTAGTTGAAACGTCACAGGCGATGACGCGCCTGAGACTACCACAAATTCGTAATAGCCATCTTGGGCCAACTTACCCGACCAAGTGGTTTCAGCAGAGTTTTCCAGCAATGGGGGTTGAGAGCTGGTAGGGGGGTAAATAGAGAGTAGGGTATTTTGATCCGCTTGCAGGCTCAACCGAATGAGTTGATTTTGAGAAAGTCGGGCAATATAAGCTTTGCCTTCACCGGGAGCGAGAGTTCCACTAACCTGCTGACTAAATGAGCCTTTAGCAAACTGGATTTCTTCTAGACTGGTTTTTGCTAGCACTGCTTTTAGCTCGTCCGCCGCGATCGCGTGCCAGAGCTGACCAATCGGTTGATTAACAAAATCTTGCCCCTGTTGTTCGGGAAACAGCTGGAAGAACTTGGCATCCGCGAGTGTATAGAGGGCACGGCTACTGAGGTTGAGTCCGCTGAGAATGCCCCGCCAACGATCGCGATCGCCTCGGTCATATTTACCCATCTGGCTACGCGTCTCTGGGCCAACGAGTTCTAATTTGTCGAGCAGTTGATTGGCGCTTTGATCCCATTGGGCGCGTAGGTCAGCATCTTCTGTGCCTGCACTGAGTTGTCGGCCTTGTAGCTCTGGGTGTTCGGCATAGAACACTTGATTCACCAGTCGCACGAAGAACTGATAGTCCACGCTTAAGTTGCGGCGGCGATCGCCCAAGGCTTGCTTGCGGTTTTGCTCCTCCTGAGACAATTCTGAAGCGGGCGGGGGTTCGTTGTTGGGAGCGACAATGGGTTGTTCGGTTGGGTTTCCAGATGGGGTGGGATCGGCCAAATCACCTAGCCAGCGGTTACTCAACCACCAGCCTCCAGCGGCGGCTCCAGCGATCACTAACAACAGTAAGAGCACTTTACCGAAGCCAAACGAGTTGCCACGGCTCGGGGGAGCATAAGCAGGGGGTGGGGCAACGGTGTAGTTGCTGACAGCTTCAGGCTGAGCGGGTGGCCGAGCCACGGCAACAGTCGCAGCAGGGGTCTGGACGGGTGGTGGGTAAACTGGGGCAGGAGCAGGTGGAGCATAAACCGGAACGTTATAGCTATTGAGGTCGTGTAGTACCTCTCGCACAGATTGGTAGCGATCGCTGGGGCGCTGAGCCAACATCCGGTCTAGAATGGCGCTGAGCTTGGGACTGAGGCTGACTTCCTGCCGCCAAACCCAACTCATGGTGTAGCTATCTAACAGATCGGGCGGTTCTTTGCCTGTCAGCAACACTAGGATTGTGACACCCAAGGCATAAAGGTCGCTGTGGGGAGAGGCGATGCCCATCTGTAACTGTTCATCGGGGGCGTAACCGATTTTGCCTAAGCGAG
This sequence comes from Trichocoleus desertorum ATA4-8-CV12, assembly GCA_019358975.1. Lineage (NCBI taxonomy): Bacteria > Bacillati > Cyanobacteriota > Cyanophyceae > Leptolyngbyales > Trichocoleusaceae > Trichocoleus > Trichocoleus desertorum. The sequence continues at coordinate 45,736 of JAHHIL010000013.1, read as the reverse complement.
TGGGAGAACTAGCGCTACTGCCTACAGACTGCGCCAGAAACTGCGAGGCTACAGTAGCCGCAACCTGTTTCACGCCGCCAAAGTCAATTAAAACTGGAAGCCAATCAGCGCTCCGCAAAATCAAGTTATCTGGAGAAATATCCCGGTGAATGACGCCTAAAGAATGGATGTAGTCGAGAATCGGTAAGATTTGCAACAGGAGCTGAGTTACTTCTGCTTCATTGAACCGCTGCCCTTGGAGTTTGCGGGTGTCGAGTAAGGCGCGGTAAGTTTGCCCCTCGACATAGTCTTGCACTAAAAATAAGCGGCTGCGATCGGGGAGGGTAGCGCGAAAGAGTTCACGAAACCGAGGAATTTGCGGGTGTTGCAGCTTGTAGAGAATTCCTGCTTCTCGCTCAAACAGTTCTTCGGCTTTTTGCAGAGCGTAGGTGCCTTGAACCTGAGGCGCAAATTCTTTCAGGACACAAGGCTCTTGGAAACGGTTTTGGTCTTCTGCCAAGTAAGTCCGCCCAAAGCCTCCATGTCCCAATTCGCGCACGACTCGATAGCGATCGCCAAGCAGCAGCCCAGCATACACACCAACGCTGACAGGCGCTTGTAGCTTTTCGCCACAGAGATGGCAAAATCGGCTGGCATCCGGGTTTTCGTGTCTTTGACTGCAATAAAGGGGCATGGTAAACCTACAGCACTCCCATTAAATTTCGCGATCGCTCATCGATTTACTAACTACGCGCTGAACCGAGCTTGATCCAGATTACCCTTTCAAAGTGAGAAATTTCGGTGTCTGAGTCAAGGGCTTGGGGGCAAGCACCGATATACCCGTAAGTAGGCATTTCGCGCAGCCACAAAAGAGATAATGAAAGCGATCGCCCCAATTCTCTCTACATTTCCAAACTGGCTATGCAGATCATCAAATGCCTCCACACCGCTTTGCTAGTTGCTGATTTGGCGCGAGCGGAACATTTCTATGGCACCGTCTTAGGCTTGCCGAAAGCCGAGCGATCGCTAAATTTTCCTGGGGCTTGGTATCAGGTGGCAGATTATCAAATTCACTTGATTGTGGCGGACGGTGTTCCTAAGGATTTGGCGAACTCAGAGAAGTTAGGCCGCAATCGCCATCTGGCTTTTTCAGTTGCAGATTTAGCCGCAGCCAAAGATCAACTTTTGGCCCACGGTTGCTCTATTCAAATGAGTGCTTCCGGTCGGCCCGCCCTCTTCACCCAAGACCCAGATGGCAACATCATCGAGCTAGGCGAAACATAAACCGCTTAGAAGCATGAAGTAAATAGCTGCTGAGTGTAAATCTTATTGAGACCTAACCCCCAACCCCTTTTCTGGTAGGGAAGGGGAGCCACATTCAAAGTCCCTCTCCTGTAGAAGAGGGGTTTGGGGAGAGGTTTGAATTCAGTCTAAATTGCTTATTCCTAACTCCATGAAAATCATTGCCTATGTCTACAGCGATCCGTTGCTAGAACCTGCACCCGATCCGGAAATCTGGGGTTGGGAAGTCGATCGCATTTATCAAGACTTGGGAATGCGAGATGCCACCCTCAAGGAAATTGCTTTTCCCAGAGGTAAAGCGGCTCAGCAACAAAAGCGGCCCCAACTGCAACAACTACTTGTTGATTGCCAACAAGACTCTGTTGACTATGTACTAGTGCGCCGTCTAGAAGAATTAGGAGATTCGGTGCAAGAAGTCAGCGATCGCCTCGCCCAGTTAGAAGACCTGAGCGTGCAGTTGGTGGTCTTAGAAACCGCAGTCGGCACTGGCAATCAAACGCCACTGAAGCGCTCTGATTTGCTCAAAGTTTTGGAGGAAGTACAGCAAAGTCAACGGAGTCGTTTGATTCGACAAGGTCATGCCCGCAATCGCATCAAAGCTTTGCCACCACCGGGAAAAGCACCCTTTGGTTATCGCCGGGGCAAAGATCGTTACGCCCTCGATCGCAGCCAAGCCCCGATTGTGAAAGATTTCTTTGAGCGGTTTCTGCTCTACGGCTCTCTGCATGGCGCAGTACGCTACCTAGAAAAAAAACATGGGAAGAAAATTTCGGTTTCAACGGGGCAGCGCTGGCTCAACAATCCGGTGTATCGAGGAGATTTGGCTTACAAAAATGGGGAAGTGATCTCAAATACCCATGTACCGATCATGTCGCGGGAGGAAGCGGCCCAAGTCGATCGCTTGCTGCGGCGTAATCGTCGGCTCCCACCTCGTACCGCTAGCGCTCCTCGTTCTCTGGCGGGGTTGGTGGTTTGTGCTGAGTGTCAATCTGGCATGACCGTGACGCGCGTGACAACTCGCCGTAGTGACCAAGAATATCTCTACCTCCGACCGATCGCTTGTCCCCAGAAACCTAAATGCCGAGCGATTCCTTACGAGCAAATTTTGGAGCAAACCATTCAAACTATTTGCCAGGAGTTGCCGCGAGCGGTGGCTGAGGTGAATATGCCTAATATGGGCGGGATTCAAGGCTCAATTGAGCAGGCGATCGCTAGTAAGCAAACAGTGCTTGATCAACTGCCTGAACTGATTGAGCAAGACATTCTGGATGCTGAAACGGCGGAACTACGCGCCTACAAACTCCGCACCGAAATGTCACAGTTGCAAAACCAACTGGCTCAGCTCCCTCCACCCAATTTACCTGCGATCGCCCAAGCCGTTTCTATTCCTGAGTTTTGGCTGGATCTTTCTGAGTCAGAGCGTCGGTTCTATTTCCGTGAATTCATTCGCCAAGTTCAGCTGATCCGTCAAGACCAAACCTGGCAAGTCCGGTTGGTGTTTATTTTTTAAGCCTGCGTCGCTAGCAAGATTTCTTTAGGAACGGTCAGTACTTCTGGTACGCTGAGGAGTTCTGACTGCTGGAGCGGTAATTCGATCACAAAAGTGGTGCCTTCGCCCGGACTGGAGCAGCAATAAATTCGGCCTTGATGAGCCTCGGTAATGATTTGATACGAAATAGATAGCCCTAACCCAGTACCCACTCCTCTCGGTTTAGTGGTGAAAAAAGGTTCAAATAAATGCTCTTGAATGTCGGAGGCAATGCCAGGACCGTTGTCCGAAATCCAGATGCCTACGCGATTAGAACTGGCAGTAGCTGTCTTAATCACAATTTGTTTGAGTGGTGGGGAAGCGGTAGAACCAATCTGAATTGAACACTTCCCCGGTTCTGCTTCGAGTAAGGCGTCAATTGAATTGCTCAATAAATTCATGAATACTTGGTTGAGCTGATTGATGTGGCATTCTACAGGGGGAATTTTGCCAAACTGCCGCACAATCTCAATTTTCTGTTTATAGCGGTTTTGCAGCAGCACCAAAGTATTCTCAATCCCAGCTTCTAAGTCGGCTGGCTTCATTTCTGCCTCATCTAGGCGGTAAAAGTTTCGCAAGTTCAGCACGAGTTCGCGAATCCGCTCGGTACCCATTTTCATAGAAGCTAGGATGCGAGGGAGGTCTTCTGCAATGAAATCCATTTCGATGTTGGGTAAGGCCGCCTCTACCGCTAGGGTCTCCTGAGGAAAGCGATCGCGATAGGTTTGGAGAACGGCCAATAAATCCTCAACATGCTCCTCCATGTGGGGCAGGTTGCCGTGGATAAAATTGATCGGGTTGTTGATTTCATGAGAAATGCCAGAGACCATCTGCCCCAGCATCGACATTTTTTCAGTTTGCACCAAATGCAAATTCATTTTTTGCAATTCGGTCAAAGCTTCATTCAGGCGCTGATTTTGGGCCTCTAGCTCCTGAGTGCGCCGATCAATCTTCTGCTCTAGTTCAGCGTTGCGCTTTACCAATTGTTGCTGGGCTTCCAAAACCTGCGTTGAGCCAATCAGGAGGCTGTACCGTTGTCTCAAACTCAGAAACGCGATCGCGGGAATCACCGTAATAGCATCAAAGAAAGTTTGCCAACCAAGTGCCGACTCCAAGCCGACTATACTCGTAGCGTGGGCCGCATGGCTCCAACTGCCACTCCAAAAAATCCCAGCAGTAATGGCCGCAAAGGCATCAATGCCAGCCCGACGATTGCGCCACAGACCCAGACTAATTAAAACCGCAATCATCAGGTAGGAACCTGCAATGATCAAATTGGCAGCTCCATTCAGCTCTGCCAAATTTAGCCACGCCCGACTCAACCATGCCCAATTCAACCATGCCAGGTTCGGCCACTCAAGATGTAGATTTGCTGAGAAAAACGCTAGATATAAAAAACAGGCAGGTATCATTTCCGCATTGAATCAAACTGAGTGTTTACCATCACGTTTGTGATTGCAGCCTCGTCAATAGCTACAAATAAATAGCTACAAAATTTTTGCTGCTATCTTTACCTAGACTGGTTCGTCCCCTATGTTTTTTCAGGTAAATATTCAGGATTTTTTGCACCCAATTGTCGAGCCTGAAATCGGACGTAGCAACTTATACAATAACCAAGGCATGATAGAGACCTTGTAAAGTAGCTCGGCGCTTAGGTCAAGATATGAAGAACTAGAGCCAAGAGGTATCAAAATTGCCCAGTACGATCGATCGAGTTCAACCACCTTTGGAATTTATTCCACCTGCTTTCAATCCCTGGGTGCTTCGGGTGACTCAGGGGGTGCTGCCGCTATGGTTGCGATCGCGGACGGCGATCACCCAAATTCAGGCCAGCAATGTTGAGGAGTTGGTAGATTGCTATCGCCAATTTCAAGCGGGCAAAATTCGCTTTCTCATAGCGTTTCGGCACCCTAGCACTGAAGATCCGTTCTGTATGGCGCATCTACATTCCTCGATTTTGCCGCGTGTGGCAAAACAACAAGGAGTGGTGCTGCGGCACCCTATTCATGCCCACTTTATTTACGATCGCGGCATCCCGCTGTGGGCGGGATCACAAATTGGTTGGCTGTATTCACGCCTAGGTGGTACCCCGATTCATCGCGGCAAGGTTGATCGAATGGGTTTGCGATCGGCCCGCAACTTGTTTGTAGATGGCAAATTGCCGATGGCAGCGGCCCCAGAAGGAGCAACCAACGGCCACAACGAAGTGATCAGCCCCTTAGAACCCGGTGTGGCTCAGCTCGGCTTTTGGTGCGTAGAAGATTTGCTCAAGGCCAACCGCTCCGAACAAGTGCTGATTGTGCCAATTGGGATTCAATATCGCTATGTAGAAGCGCCTTGGCAGCAAATCGAGCAGTTGATGAGCCAGCTAGAAGCAGATAGCGGTTTGTCAGGGGCTGATGTTTCTCAGAGCGCGAATACTGCCAATATTAAAGGTCTGCAAGGGCGAGAAGCGCTGCTTTACCTCAGGCTCTATCGCTTGGGTGAGCATGTTCTGACTTTGATGGAAGAATTTTATACTCGCTTCTATCATCGAACAATACCCACGCAGGCTATGCCTGATCTTGAAACGCAAAACTCACCTGAGCAGAGCATTTTTCAATCGGATCAAGCCCCTATTTCTCAAGCCGATCAAGCTTTCACCCGTCGTTTAAGAGCCTTGCTAGATACCGCTTTGCAAGTGGCAGAACAGTATTTTGATTTACACCCTAAAGGTAGCTTAATCGATCGCTGTCGGCGGCTAGAGCAAGCGGGCTGGGACCGAATTTATCGAGAAGACTTCAAAAATCCCGAAAGTGTCTCTCTCTTGGAACGAGGTTTAGCCGATCGCGTGGCCGAGGAAGCCAACCTGCGGATGTGGCACATGCGACTGGTGGAGAGTTTTGTGGCGGTGACAGGGCGCTACGTACTCGAAAAACCAACGGCAGAGCGCTTTGCCGAAACAACTTTGTTGATGTGGGATATGATCTCGCGAATCAAAGGCAATAGCCCGTTTCAGCGGCCTCAATTAGGTAAACAGACGGTACAGATGACGATAGGGCAACCTATTTCAGTTACAGACCGTTGGGGTGCCTATAGTGCCGATCGCCGAGGTGCAAAACAAGCGATCGCAGACCTGACTCAAGATCTGCAAATTGCTCTGGAGAACATGATTCAATAAACCGCTACTCTTTCTGCTCTTGAGTTTTTGCGGGGGGCTTGCCAGAATTCCGCACATTGACCACTTTGCTTAAAAGGTCAAACCAAAAGGATGCCCCCATTGAAATGGCAATGCCACTGACGAGCCAACCCAGAATAGTTTTGAGAAAAGGTAAAGGCCAGCCTCTGCTCTGAGCTGCTTGTGATCTCAAGTTGATGCGGTCCCACCCGATTGGTAAGGGTAGGTCTTGTATAGCCAGATCGACCTGGGTTTGCACTTCAGAAATATTGCTTTGCGGGCGATTCGCAACTTGGGTGGCACTGGTGGCGATCGTGTTTCGTAATACTGTGTCTCTAGCCAAGCGATTCACGATATGGAAGGTATCCGCGTTGGCAGCAAATGCAATTAAAGAGCCGAGTATAATGGCGACGCCTTTGGCATTACGCTTATAAACCCCTGTAGCCCGTTCCATTGAGCGATCGAACCAGGTTTCAATTTCAAACTGAAGCTGCTTCACTTCATTCTCTACAGTGGTTGATTTTTCCTGCGCTCGTCTTGCTAAGACAGTAAGGCTATCTTTAATGGGCCTAGGCAATCGAGCGATCGCGCTCACCACATCGGTGTAGGCAGTAATATTTTTGTCTTGGATGAGGCTGGAGATCTGTTGATAAATCTCGGTATTGTGCTTAATCTCCCAGTCCACCTCCTCTGGAGTCGCACTGAACCAAGCGATCATCGCTACATAATTGTCAAAACTCCTGAAGATAATTCTTTGCTGCTCATCCACACTCCGCAAGAAATCTTTTTTCTGCTTTGGTGTGTTAATTTGGCGCAAAAATTTATCTCGACGCTTCACAGGAACTTGAGCTTTTGCAATATACTGGCCTGCATTGTCAATATAAGCATCGCGGGCTCCCATCATCTGGTTAATTGCAGATAAGAGCTGGATTTCTCCCCGCTCAAAGCTACTAATCACTTCATCCAAGACCTGACGCAAAGTATCTAGTCGGATGTGGAGCTGCGTCCCTCGTGTGATATCTCGAAAGCTGTCTAAAACCGCATCTAATTCGCTGATGAGTTTGTGCTTAAAAGTAGTTAAAGAAATATTTTTTAAGGCATTCAGTTCCGTCAGAAAATCAACATCTGTTAGGTAGCTCTCAGCGTTGTTAATATAGCCGTCCCGTACTGCCAGCATTTGATCAATTAAATCAATGCGGTTCTCAGTTGTGCTTTTGTCATGGATGGCGATCTCACTCAAACTTTGTTGAACTGTCTCCAAATCTGTGTAGAGTGCAGTGCCTTGGGTAATGACATTAAATTTTTCCAAGACAGTTCTAATTTCTTGCACTAACTCATACGCTAGTTTTTCGGGGAGTAAGCCGTTAATTTTTTGTCCAATCAGACTGGAGAGCCTGCGATAAGTCAGACTGTCTTGGTCAGTTACCGCTTCTACAATTTCAACCAAACTTGGTCGAATCAGGCTTTGCAGAACGGGCCTGACTGCGGTCGCACCGCTAACTGGATCATCTTGGAAAATCTCTTGCCTTAAAGCTTGTAGCCGACCGATAAAGGCTTGGGCTTTGGGGTCATTAGGTGAACTGACTTGCCTACACCGCTCAATGTAGCGATCGAGCCGATAAGCAATCCATTTGACGCTGGCTTCTAAAGTGAATTTGTTCGATCTAAAGTCTTCTAGAATCGTGTTGAACTGCTGCGTCAGTACATCAAACTCAGTCTGTAGCTGCGCTTGTAGGGCTTCAGCGTTGGGGTCTATCGCAGTAGCTTGATTCGTTTCAGTTTCACCTAAGTCTTCGAAGGCGACGGGGGAAGTATTTTCTTCTAAGGCTGTTGTCGTGGTTTCGGGGGTGGCAGCAGGAGGAGTCAGCAACGATACCTGAATAGAGGCTTGAGCTTCGGCGATCGCAGCTTGCAAATTAGTTTGAATAAACTCTTCCAGTTTTAATTCACTGAGTTTTTGCACTAAGACTGGAATCCCCGATGTTTCTAAAAGGGTTGTGGTGAAAGTCTCAGCATTGATATAGGATGGGCCGCTGTGTTTGGAACCACCGAAGGTACTTTTGCTCCGCCCCGTAACCAAGCCTTTAATCTGGCGATAAACTGAGCCAAGGCCCCAAGTAATACTCCGCAAAGAAGTCTCTATCCAACCTTTCGCTTCTTGGTTGATATTTTTAATTAACGGATTGGAGTATAGATTGTCGGCAAATTCTCTAACTTGGTTTTCTGCTTCTCCTTCTCCCCCAGTTAGCAAAACTTCAATTGATTTCTTGAGGTGAACCGCCCGCCACTGCAAAAGCGTAGCTAGTAATTCTTGAATTTCCGAAGCAAGCAAGCTCAGAATTAAATAAATAAACATTAATCCAATGGCTATATCTAAAACTAAGGGTAAACTCATGTGCTGCTTCGCTCCAATTCGAGATGCCTGATTCGAGATGCCTGACGATGCCGTGGTTGGCGCATACCACTATACGACGCTCTTCTTTTGACACCTAAATGCCTTAAAGATATTTAAAGCAAAAAAACAGCGATCGCCCTTCCTAAGTTCAGAGCCAGATCGCTGTTTTTTGAATTTTATGGCTTTTAGCTAATGAAAAAAAAGAATTAAATTGGAGTACTTAAACAGTCATTTCTGTTCGGTCGAAAAATCTTAAACCCTTGCCAGAGTGGGGCTATGGCCTCCTATCAGACGTTCAAGCTTCTGCCGACTCTGCTGTTTTGCTACCACAATAGAAGCGAGGTCTGGCATTTCTTGCCAACAATGAGTACAGAACCAATAAACTTCATTGTGACGAGCATGGCGCAGGAGTTGATCAGAGCAGCAAGGGCACTTATTCATATGTTTTTTAACCAATTTGAAGTTGTTAATTCCGCAAAGAAATACTTAGTAGGCTTTGCAGCTCTCTTATTAAACTTAAGTTAGGCCTAGGGGGAAAACAATGGGTTAGTTACCCAATGACTAGGGGGATCTCCCCGTAAAGGTTGTTAAGTTTAATATAAAAAAATGGATGGCCTAGATATTAAAATTCCATGACTGAATGTTGCAAGACGTCCGTCTCTAGGGGGAGTTGCAGCCAGTCTCTCAGTCCCCGAAAGTGCTTCAAAAATAGACACAAAACTTCAATTCTACCTAGGCGATACCCACAGGGTCGCCAAGTAAGTTTTCACAGGTTTAGCAAGTCTTGACTAAGTACAAGTAGCTAATGTGATGTTTAATTCTATCCGGGTACTTAGGGATTAAAAGATAATGAGATAACCAACCAAACTGCATCGGTTTTTGGTTGAAGCTAGTTCACTGATTATAACTTTTATATAGCGATTCCTAATCTGGTGAGGTACAAGTCACAAGCTGAAATCCTTACCCAGCCTGGATATGTGTACCTCATTTCGAGGAAAAACGCTATAAAATTTCCATAAATCTCTAGTTGGGTCGGTGAAGCCATCACTGCGGCAGTGACTCACTCGTAACTCACTGATCTGTATCGTCGAGGTTTACCTGATCAATTAGTTCGTTGATTCTGCCCTGGAAAACTGTGCCTTGTAAGGCATTTTGAGGCACTGTCCACTCTGTAACCACCGCTAAGGTAAGACTTAAAAGCACCACGCTACTGGCGATCGCCAAGAGAGATGGATTTCTAGCCAACCCAAAATCCCGTAAAATCCTCGCGAACGGATGACTCTGGCGACGTAGGGTGCGGCTATCCGCCAGTCGCTTCAGCGTAAATGGGTCACGCACAAAATGACCACTTCGGCTGACCACAAAACGCTCTCGGCATTGCGGACAAGTTAACAACCCATTCAACAACCGATGGGGCCTAATTCTGCCTGCACGATCGCAAAGGGGACAGATGACAGCGTCATGATCAAAAGTGTGAGCATTCATAACTGGCAAAATCACCCAGCTCATTGAATTCTAAGGGATCTTATTGCAATGCGATATCACTGTAACTTAATCAAGCTGTAACAGCCTACCTGATCTAGACCCCCACCCCTAGGACGGAATAGTTCTTGCCTTAGGAACGAGTTTAGTGCTTGTCGTCTACCTTGGAGATCAATCAAAATAAAGAATTAGAAGTACATAAAAGTTAAGCTTTATCTAATTTTTCTATTTACTTTCAATGCCTCCGACTCCTGCACCGGATGAGTTGGCTGAGCAATCTATGCCAGCCCCGTCTGCCTCTCATTTTGCCCATATTTTCAATCGCTTACAACCTACGCCAGAAACGGTTGTGCTAATTCTGGCTATTTTGATTGGCGGCGGCACCGGAATGGGAGTCGTTACCTTTCACTATTTGATTCAGCTAATTCATAGCTTAATGCTAGAGGATTTGATGGGGGCGATCGCGCCTTGGGGAGCATGGACGCTGGCTTGTGTACCCATGCTAGGGGGCGTGATCGTTGGCTTTATGCGATGGCGCTGGCGAGACTTTGGCCCAGGGATTTCCTCTCTCATTGCCGCTACCCAAGGGAAACGAGAGCTATCTCCCATTAGACCCGTGACCAAAATGGTCGCTGCATCAGTGTCTTTGGGCACCGGAGCTTCCTTAGGCCCAGAAGGACCGAGTGTAGAAATTGGCGCTAACTTTGGCATTTTGCTCGGCCAAATCCTGCAAGTCTCCCAAGAGCGACAGCGGCTTTTGCTGGGAGCAGGGGCAGCGGCAGGACTGGCCGCAGGATTCAATGCGCCGATCGCAGGTGTATTCTTTGCCCTCGAAGTTGTCTTAGGCACTACCTTTGCTACCTCAGCCGTGAGTGTTGTGCTCTTAGCGGCGGTGGTCTCAGCTTTAATCGCGCAAATTGGCTTGGGGGCACAGCCTGCCTTTGCCTTGCCTGCCTATGACGTTCGTAGCCCTCTAGAGTTACCGCTTTATCTCGGTTTAGGGCTATGCGCCAGTTTGGTCTCGGTGACTTATACCCAAACCATCAAGCTGGCTCAAGCCTTTTTTCGGGGCCAAATTCCAGGTTCAGCTTGGATGAACCGTATTCCCCATCCAGTTCACCCCGTCATAGGTGGAGCCTGCGTCGGGTTAGTCGCGCTTGCCTTGCCCCAAACATTGGGCATCGGCTATGAAACCATTGAGGCTTTGCTCCGAGATGTAGAATTCTCGCTACCCCTATTGCTGTTACTGCTGGGTTTCAAACTCGCTCTGACGGCTCTCAGTTTGGGGAGTGGTTTGGTGGGGGGTATATTCGCCCCAGCGATGTTTTTAGGGGCAGTGTTGGGCGCAAGTTATGGCAAAATTCTGGCTGTGATCCTGCCCACAGCCGCAATTAATATGGCTGCTCCGCCTGCTTATGCAATGGTCGGGATGGCCGCTGTTTTAGCAGGTAGCGTCCGAGCCCCACTCACCGCAATTTTGCTGCTGTTTGAACTGACGCGAGACTACCGAATTGTTTTGCCGCTGATGGCTGCTGTAGGCTTGAGTGTCTGGGTCATTGAGTCACTCAAGCCGATTTCACCGCAAGGTTTAGATTTGAAGCAAATGGGTGTTAACGTAGAACCCGATCAAAGTCAGGAAGCGTTAAAGCACTTAACTGTGGAAGATGCAATGCAACCCTCCCCGTTAATTCTGCCTGACTCTCTATCGGTTCTAGAAGCCAGTCATATCTTGCTGAACCAACATCTGCATAGTGCTCTGCTAGTAGATGCAGCAGGAGAACTGATGGGGATTGTGACGCTGCAAGACATCAATCGAGCGCTAGCCGCTTTACGAGTGCCTGAAAACCTGACCCCAAGCGCTTTACCAGCTCAATCGCTAGAAATTCAGCCCGTCAGTGAAATTTGTACGAGTGAGCTGTTGTATGCCTACAAAGATGAATTAGTCACGGAAGCGATCGATCGCATGGCCGCGAGAGGTTTACGTCAATTGCCAGTGGTCGATCGAGATCAACCTCATCAGATTCTAGGGCTGTTAGAGCAGGAGAAGATTGCCCTTGCTTGCAGCTTAGCTACGACTCGCAAAGCTCTGCATCAACATCTGGAGACTGCTTTAGATCAAGAAACTGAAAAGCTTGCTCTACCCACAGTAAAGCAGCCCGCTTAAATGGCAAAGCGAGCTGCTCCAAAAATTAGTTTTATCTCAGATTGATGGCTTAACTGGATGAATTGCTCTAGAGGTAATTCATCGGCTCTTGCTACTTCTTGCCTTTGGTCGTCCAAACACTAGTAAACATCATCAACATGCCCCCCACGAGGATAGCGATCGCTAGTGTGGCGGCAGATAAATTCATCCAATCGATATTTTCCATGGAAGAAATTTACACAGGATTACAATTAGAAGCTTAATGTAAAAGCCCAGCAAGAGTGCCTTGATTAATTACTCTTGCAGGAACTCTAATCAGAGACTCTATCCATTCCAGCGATCCTGACCTCATTAGCAACAGAATTGCTTCTCAAGCGTCAGAATTAAGGAATCAAGAAACTTAAGAGGCCGCTTCTTGCTCTTGGATGTCAAGCTGACGCAGATGAATGTGTTTGCGGCCTAGAGAAATTTCAAATTCATCCCCTGGGTGGAGATCCATTTGCTTAGTGTAGGCAGAGCCAATGAGTAAATTCCCATTAGACTGAACGCTGATGCGGTAGCTAGCGCTGCGTCCACCCCGACCATTACCATTTTGCTTGCCGTCTAACTCAATTCCCTCTGCATCAATGAGGGCATTCAGAAATTTCATCATGTTGACGCGCTCTACACCACTTTTTGTTTGGGTGTAGTAGCCACATGCTTTCGCTTTATCTTCTTTAGTAAGAGTCTCTAGCTCTTTTACTTTTTTGAGTAGAGCTTCACCTGTCAGAGGTTCAATTTTTTTCTTTTTAGTCATCAACTTGAATCTAAAAGAATTAACAAGAGGAGCAGATTACTTCTTGCTGACTGATGCCAAGACATAAAAATCTAAGCTGCGTATCAGCATGTAAAACCATACTACACTGATAGAGCGGAGTTGTTTACACTATCTATTGATTTTAAGAAGTAATTTTTTTGATTTAGTACTTGTATTTAGTATTTATGAAGTAAGGCTGATGTCTAAATTTAGTAGATAAGTGTTATAAGTGCGGATTGGATCGGTAAAAGGTACAATTTCATGGTTGATTCGGTCGGTCGTAACTGCAACTATTTAATACCTGCAACCAAATTGGTATATGAATTGATAATGCAATGCCTAGTGAATAGTTTAGGAATAGTCTAGGCTGCCTTAGCCAGAAACTTAAAATCATTAAAGCAGAGCTTGCTTCCGACAGAATTAGCGTAAATTACTGCATCTTACTATTAAGGGTGACCTTTTAATTGAAGACCCGTTATCTCTTTTAACAAGGTTTTTGGAGCCATGAAGCTAACAACCCGTGGTCATTACAGCGTCAAAGCTCTGCTAGATCTAAGCTTGCAACCGGGTTACGGTCCTACCTCCGTCAATGCGATCGCCCGTCGCCAAGATTTGCCTGCCCCTTATCTAGAAAAGCTGTTGATTGAAATGCGTCGAGCGGGGTTGGTGAATTCACTCCGAGGGGCTCAAGGAGGCTACCAACTAGCGCGATCGCCTGCCCAAATCTCTCTAGGGCAAATCTTGGAAGCGGTCGGTGAAACGGTTGACCCCTTGCCACGTTACGCCCCAGATGCAGAACAAGCCGAGGATTGGGTGACATTTACCCTCTGGAATCGCTTACATCAAAAGTTGAAAGAGGCGCTATACAGTATTTCCTTAGAAGACCTTTACTATGATGCCCGAAGCTGGCAAGCATCTCAAGGAGAATCGACAAGTTTTGTCGTTTAGCTTGGTTTGAAAAAAAGAAGGAGCCAACCACTTTTTAATTAGGTGTTGACTCCCATATCAGCTCTGTCAGCAAGCTGGGTAAAATTTAATACTAGCTATGCTTAGAAGATGCACGAGCTTGATAGTGCTGCATCAGCAAGGTCTTTACTAAACTGGTTGCCTAAACTGGGTGTGATGGTTGTGAATTTGGCGGCTAACTTCTTCATAAGCTGATCCGTTTACTGGCTCATTGACCTGTTTATTGGCTGCACCGTTGATCTGCCTATTCACGGGTTCATCGGCTGGGTTTTCCTCTGACTCTTCCCCTGGATTGTTGTAAGAGCACTTAACTGTAATTTTCATGCTGCTTTGGGCTTTGCCATTGGCAATGTAGGGCACGCCTGCGTCTGCACTAAAATTGATGCCAAATTCTAGGGTAACTTCGTCAATGTTGCCAGCCCCAAAGTTTTTGAAGGCGTTTAGCGTATAGGCGGTGTAGCTGCGGAGAGTATTCTGCACCATCTGCATTGAGCTACTAGAACTCATAGATTTAGCGGCAGTACCAGGCCATCCCTTTCCTCCCCCTCGTCTCTGTTCTTCTTCGCTGTTTCCGGTGGGTGGAGTGTCAGAAATCGGAGGATTCTCAACATTTTCCTGAGCTTCGATGTAGATGATTGTGCCGTCGTCAGACTGAATAGGAACAAGTTGATGGGAGGACATAGCAATTAAACTTCCTGCGAGAGTAGATGCATCTGTTGATTGTGCCTAAAAAAGCCAGGTACACTCCGATGGGCCACACCCCTTTTTGACCTTATTGGCATGACTTCAGGAGTATCTTTTTTTAGCTCTTTCTTCGCAGCTTTAGAATCATTCACTACACCATCCACGATCGCCCTTTTAGTGTTAGCGATCGCGGCTTTGATTGATTACACCATCGGAGATCCTTGGGGCTGGCCCCATCCAGTGCGAGTCATGGGCTGGGCGATCGCTCGGTACCAACAATTAGTGTTTCGTTACCTCAAGTCAGCCACGGGACAGCGGTTGGCAGGGGTGTGCTTGGGGCTTGGGCTGGTGATTGGCAGCGGCTGCGTTGGTTGGGCGATTGCTACAGGTGCCACCTGGCTCAATTCAGGACTAGGAGTCGCCGTTCAAAGCATTCTATTGGCATCCTGTTTCGCGGGGCGGAGTTTGAGATCTGCGGCTGAAGATGTGTTGCAGCCTTTATCCAGTGGGGATTTAGCACAGGCGCGTACTCGGTTGAGCTTTTATGTAGGACGAGATACGGAGAACTTATCAGAGCTGGAAGTGTTACGAGCTGTATTGGAAACCGTCACGGAAAATGCCACGGATGGGGTGATGGCTCCCTTGTTCTATGCCCTGCTCGGTGCCACATTGCCTGGAGTCGGAGTAGTGCCTTTAGCGATCGCCTATAAAGCTGCCAGCACCTTAGACTCAATGGTGGGCTACAAAGAAGCACCCTACACTCACTTGGGTTGGTTTAGTGCCCAGATGGAAGATCGCTTGACTTGGCTACCCTGCCGCTTGGTCGTGCTGACCCTGGCCTTACTCTCCAGAAAACCAGGCTATGTGTGGCGGATTTGTCGAAGAGACGCGATCGCCGATGCCAGCCCTAACTCTGGTTGGAGTGAGTGTGCCTATGCAGCAATTTTAGGTGTGCAAATGGGAGGCACCAATTGGTATCGCGGCGTTGCCAAGCAAAAACCTTTGCTAGGAGAGCCAATTCACGCAATTACGCCCGAACGAATTCACCAAGCCTTGCAACTCACCCGCATCAGCTTTCTGGTTTGGTTAGGATTAGGAATTCTTAGTCTAAGTCTGTGGTCTGGAATAGTTTTTTCTACAGTCTAGTTGTCCTAAACTTTGCCTAATGCCGCTTAGGGTGTTTCTGACGAATACAGCTCTAGTAAAACTTTATGGCCTCTGAAATCATAGAAATTCTCTCAGCAGAGGAATTGCGTCGGACTTTAACCCGACTGGCCTCTCAAATTGTCGAAAAAGCCAATGATTTGTCTCAGTTAGTGCTGCTAGGAGTTCGTACCAGAGGCGTACCCTTAGCTCACGCATTAGCGCGACAAATCGAGGTTCTAGAGCAGGTAAAAGTGCCAGTGGGAGCTTTGGATATCACGTTTTATCGAGATGATTTAGATGAAATTGGGGTGCGTACTCCCGATAAAACCGATATTCCCTTTGATTTAGCTGGGAAAACAGTGGTCTTAGTAGATGACGTGATCTATAAGGGACGGACGATTCGAGCGGCCCTAAATGCAGTGAATGATTATGGTAGACCTCCAGAAATTTGGCTGGCCGTTTTAGTCGATCGCGGGCATCGAGAGCTGCCGATTCACCCAGATTTCACCGGGAAAAAACTACCCACCGCAAAAGAAGAGAAAGTGAAAGTCTACCTACAAGACTTGGATGGTCGAGATGGGGTAGAGCTGGTGCCTCGCAAGCCTGATAGTTGGGGTGGCTAATGACCTGAATCACTTGATTCCTCCTTAGAGGGAAGTGTATGGAGTGCCGCTATCCAAGGTATTCTGATCAAGACTTCCCTTTTGCTTGCCCCATTGGTCCTTTGTGAACGCGCCCCTTACTTCCTCCACCGAAACCCAATCCCGCAAAGCCGATCACATCCGCATCTGTTTAGATGAAAATGTGCAATGTCATCAGGCGACCAATGGACTAGAGCGCTATCGCTTTACCCATTGCTGTCTGCCAGAGATTGACCGCAGCGAGATTAACCTAACGACTCAATTTCTAGGTAAAACACTGGCGGCTCCCTTGCTGATTTCCTCCATGACAGGCGGCACGGAGCTAGCCAAAACCATTAATTACCGCTTAGCCACCGTCGCACAGCACTACAAAATCGCGATGGGGGTTGGTTCCCAGCGGGTTGCAGTCGAGAACCCAGAAGTTGCGCCGACCTTCAATGTGCGATCGCTCGCCCCCGACATTTTGCTATTCGCTAACCTGGGAGCAGTGCAACTGAACTACAGCTACGGCCTAGATCAATGTTTGCGAGTGATTGATTGGCTAGAAGCCGACGCCCTAATTCTGCACCTGAATCCACTGCAAGAGTGTGTGCAGAGCAAAGGAGATACCAATTTCCGAGGTCTGTTGGCCAAAATTGCGATGCTGTGCGAGAAGTTACCTGTCCCGGTGATTGCCAAAGAAGTGGGCAATGGTATCTCGGCAACAATGGCGCAAAAGCTAATCGAAGCAGGAGTGCAAGTTATTGATGTGGCGGGTGCAGGTGGGACTTCCTGGGCCAAGGTGGAGAGTGAACGGGCTATAGATGCCAAACAACGACGCTTAGGGGCTACGTTTGCCGAATGGGGCTTGCCCACCGCAGAATGCATCACCACCATCCGGGCGATCGCCCCGACCATTCCCCTGATTGCCTCCGGTGGTTTGCGCGATGGCTTAGAAGTGGCTAAAGCGATCGCCCTAGGCGCAGACTTGGCAGGTTTGGCCCAGCCCTTCTTGCAGGCAGCTTGTGAGTCGGAAACCGCTTTAGCAGAACTGGCAGAGGTGCTGATTGCGGAGATCGAAACAGTGCTCTTCTGTACAGGCAACCCCACCATCGAAGCGCTCAGGCGATCGCAAGCTCTGGAATTAAAGTCGTAACTCACCTTTAACCCTGAGTTGGGGCATGCTGAAAGAGCGGCGGCTTCGTGAGAGAGCAATTAGCTAGCGACGGAAGCCCCGCGCTGTACTTGAAAAATCAGCGTCGGGATAGGGAGTCCGGCGATGAGGAGTCTCACCCCGAACGATGCCACAGGCGAGTGGAGTAGGTGAGCGACGAATCGCCAACCTATCGAGCAAATAAAAAGCTTGAAGTCTATTCATGGCAAGGGTTTCAAGGTATAATTTAGATGGTTTAATAACCCACCTGACCGCATCGAACAGACAGGCAAACTTCAAAGTAGAGGTTCGACTCTTGCCGCAGGCAGATCGGTAGTTCAGGGAAGCTGTTTTCTCCAACTGGTCGCCATGGCGTAAATCCAAGAGAAGCAAAAGCAAAAGTTATCAACCTGCGGAAGGCGGGTTGCTGCCTGGGTGGTAGGCAACTATCACGGGAGTCAGTGGGATGTGCTGCGAATGCAGACATGACCAAAACCTCCAGAAGCTGTGTCAGACCAATACTTTGCTTGCAAGGTGGAGGCAGTGGCTGTTGAAACAGGAAGCCCGTGCTGTATTGCTTGCCATCAGCGTCGGGTACTTCACGCACCTAGCTAAAGCTTGACCAGGTTGATTTCTCTTCGAAGAATGATGCTTGCCGAGGCGCTATTCACTTTTGCCAGGAATTCTCTCAATGCGTGACTTTCTCAAATACACCTTCGCTAGTTTGGCAGGACTCATCCTCTTTTGCAGCTTGGGAGTGGGGGGACTCATCTTTTTGTTCATTGCGGCTGCGGCGGTTGACTCTGGCCCTCAGGTGAGAAATAAGTCCGTTCTGACATTTGATTTATCTTTAAATATTACAGATTCTAAGCCTGCCACTAGTACCAGTCAGGCGATTAGTGAAGCGCTCTCGAATGACAGTACTGAGTCCATCTCTTTACAGACCGTCCTGCAAACGATTGATCGAGCGGCTAAAGATGACCGCGTCATCGCTCTTTATTTGTATAGCAATGGCAATTCCAGCACTAGTTCCGGTTTAGCGACTTTGAAGGAAGTGCGGGAAGCACTAGAGCGGTTTCGGGCTAAGGGCAAAAAGATCATTGCCTATGACACAGAGTGGAGTGAGCGAGAGTATTATCTAAGCTCGATCGCGAATACCATAGCGCTCAACCCGTTTGGCTCGATGGAACTGAATGGTTTTAGTTCTCAGCCAACTTTTTACACCGGAGCTTTGCAAAAATATGGCATTGGCGTTCAGGTTACTAGAGTTGGCAAATACAAGTCGGCGGTAGAACCCTTCCTCCTCACCAAGCAAAGCCCTGCTAGCCGTGAACAAACGGCCAAGCTGCTAGGAGACCTCTGGAGCGAGTTTTCCACCACCGTCAGCAAGGACCGCAAACTCAAGCCTCAGCAAATACAAGCGATCGCAGATAGCCAAGGCATTTTACTCGCCGAGGAAGCCTTACAGCGACGCTTAGTCGATAAAGTTGCTTACTTCGACGAAGTAGTAGCTGACCTGAAGCAAATGACAGACAGCGACGAAGACGACCGCTCCTTCCGCCAGATTAGCTTGCCGACCTATGCCAGAACAGTCGAGGACACCAAGAAGGCTTCTGGCAACCAAGTCGCAGTGGTTTATGCCGAAGGCGACATTGTAGAAGGCATTGGTAGCCCTAGCTCAGTCGGAGGCGATCGCTTAGCTAGACAACTGCGAGAACTACGACTCAACGATGATGTCAAAGCGGTGGTGCTACGGGTGAACAGCCCCGGTGGGAGCGTCACTGCCTCCGAAGTGATTCAGCGAGAAGTCGTCTTGATCAAGAAAGCCAAACCCATTGTGGTTTCAATGGGAGATGTGGCCGCTTCCGGTGGCTATTGGATCTCCACCTACGCTGACCAGATTTTTGCCGAACCAAACACGATCACTGGCTCCATTGGCGTGTTTGGCCTCTTGCCCAACGTGCAAAAGCTAGCGAACACCCAAGGAGTGACTTGGGACGTGGTGAAGACCGCCCGCTTTGCCGATAGTGAGACCATTACCCGCCCTAGAACTCCCCAAGAATTAGCTGTGCACCAGCGCGTCGTGGATCGAATCTATGACCGATTTATTACCAAAGTTGCCGAATCTCGCAAACTACCCAAACAAAAAGTAGCAACCCTAGCCCAAGGACGAGTGTGGTCAGGCACATCTGCCAAACAACTCGGCTTAGTCGATGCGATCGGTGGCCTCAATGCTGCCGTCGAAGATGCCGCCAAGCGAGCCAAACTAGGCGATAACTGGAAACTAGAGGAATACCCTAAAACCCGCACCTTCGAAGAACGAATTCTCAAGAAACTGGTAGGTGACCCAACAGCCCAAGCTGGCGAAAAAGCGATTGAAAAAGCCGATCCCTTCACAGCCGAGTTTCTCAAGATGCAACAAGACCTGTCCACCCTAAAAGCCTTCAACGACCCCCTTGGCGTTTATGCCCGTCTACCCATCGACCTCCGCATCGAATAAACCTAAGCCGTAGGATTACCAATCTTCCGACCAGCTATCATCGCTCTGAGCGTTGCCGCCCCCACCCGTTGGAGCCGCAGAATAACCCTGAATAGAGCTGCTCAAACCCCAGAGTAGCTGTACAAAAGCCATACCAACCACACCCAGACCCACACTAAACGCCAGCACAATCCCAAACGGAATCTCCACCGACTTAAACAGCAGAAACTCAAAAGAAACAGGCGCAAAATTCTGCACCGAAATAATGGCGATCGCCACCACCCAGGCAGTGAGGATTAGTGAGGTGAGGAGAGGAACCATGAGGAGGAAGGATGAAAGGAGTGAGGGGTAAGGATGAGGGAGGAAGGATGAAGGATGAAAGGAGTGAGGGGTGAGGAGTGAGAAATCAGGAGCTAGAAATACAGGGTTAGAAAGTTGAACGCCAAGTTGTCAAAGAGAGACCCCAAAGTTACCTCTGGAGGGGGTCTGGGGGACGCAGCCGTCCCTCAGCGGGGGGTTGGGGGCGAGTGCCCCCAAGGCTCGGATTTACACACCCACAGGTTGAATCTGATGAATCACCTGATCCATATGCTGAGCAATTTGGGTTTCCTTCTCAGGAGAATTTGTCTCCATATAAACCCGCATCAACGGCTCAGTTCCAGAGGGACGTAACAACACCCAGCTACCGTCTTCCAGGTAAAGCTTAATGCCATCCTTGCGGCCTACCTCTTTCACCTTAATCCCTGCCACTTCCGACGGTGGATTCTTAGTAAAAGATTCTAATACCGCTTCCTTGTGAGGGTTTTCCAAGTGCAAGTCGAGACGCTTGTTGTAGAGCGGGCCACCTGCCTCTGCGATCACTTCTGTTACCAACTGGCTCAAAGGCTTACCTGCATAAGCGATCGCCTCCGCCACCAGCATGTCTGCCAAAACCCCATCTTTTTCAGGGATATGGTCAATGATGCTGAGACCACCCGACTCCTCACCACCGATCAAGACAGTAGTTTCCCGCATCTTCTGACCGACATACTTAAAGCCGACCGCCGTTTCGTGAATTTCCAAGCCATATTTAGCGGCAAAATTATCTAGCAAATGGGTTGTGGCTACAGTCCGAACAATTGCCCCCCTTTTGCCTTTGTTTTGCACTAAATGGCGAGCCAACAACAGCAGCACCGTGTTAGGCGTCAAGACATTGCCTTGCTCATCCACAATGCCAAAGCGATCGCTATCTCCATCCGTCGCCAAGCCCAGATCCGCGTGATCGCGCTTCACGGCTGCAACCAATTCTTCTAGCTGCTCCCCTTTGGGCTCAGGCATACCCCCACCAAACAGCACATCTCTGTAAGTGTGGAACGCTTCTATTTCACAGCCACAGTGCATCAGCACTTCATCTAAGTAACCCCGTGACGTGGAGTAAAGCGCGTCATACTTAACTTTGAGCTTAGCGCTGCGAATTCGCTCGACATCCAAAAGCGTGTAGATGAACTGTAAATACTCTGGCTTCGGGTCAAAGGTGGAAATGCGATCGCCGTTTTTAGTCGATGCAGGGGCATCACTCGCGCCTTCAATATTGGCGACAATCGTATCTGTAATTTCGGTCGTTGCAGGACCCGCATAGTCAGGAATGTACTTAATCCCACAGTAGGGGGCAGGATTGTGACTCGCCGTGAACATGAGCGCTCCGGCTGAGTTTAGGTGACGAGCGTTATAGGCAATGACAGGCGTTGGGCAGTCCCGGTCCACAACTTTGACAGTCCAACCTAACTCTGCCAACACTTCAGCAGCCGTTTGCGCAAACTGATCTGCTAGGAAGCGAGTGTCATAGCCAATTAAAACGGGTCGATCCTGAGAATAAGCGGTTTTGAGATAGCTGGCGATCGCGCGTGTTACCCGCCGCACATTAGCAAAGGTAAAGTCGTCAGCAATGATCCCTCGCCATCCATCCGTACCAAACTTAATCGCTTTCGAATTGCTGCCTGCACTCATAGTTGCCACTTTGCTTAATTCACCCTCAATAGTACAAGAACCTTTCGGTTCAGGGTGTAGCAATCTGCGCTAGCGCCACCTGCCGCTATGGACATAAATAACTTGCGCTTGGGAGATTTTATGTAAGTAGAGCGAGGTGATGTTGCTATAATTTATACCTTAAGGAAGGTGACTTTTTCTCATAAATAGTGCTTGTAAGGGCTGATTTCTGACTGTAGAGTGAATTGAGACCCCAGTTAACCTTAACTAAATTGAAGATTCTCAACAGCCTGTTTTACTTTTCAGCAAAAATACAGGATACTTGATGTCCAATAGAGTATTTCTCAGAAAAATCGTAAATATCTGCGTATTTCCTCACGGAACTGCTAGTGCTGGATTACTCAGCCACCGATTTAGATAATCAAGTTTTGATTTCTAGCTTCAAAAACCCTGTTGATAATTGTGGATTTGGTAATGACTCATTCCCTGGCATCTACTGCGGCTAAAGAGCAACCGTCTATGGCATTGCCATCTCAGCTGCAACGGATTGCAGCACCAAGTCCAGGTTCTAGGGGAGCAGTGCCAGAATCTAAAATTCATTCCTTGGCAGCGATTTGGGCCAGGAAATACGTCGTTGCTGTCAGTTCTAAGGAAACGACAGAGCAACTAAAAACGAGTGACAACCTGGCGACGATCAATTCTAAAGAGGGGCGAACTCTCACTGCCAGCAAACTACTGAAGCAGTTGACCTTAGCCAGTGCTCAGGCTTGGTCCACCACAGAAACGCTGCTCTCAGAAGAAATGGAGCGACACGATATTGACCCCAGCTTGATCGACCCCTGGCAAATCGCAGCAGATTCTCACAACCTCTTCAAGAAATCATTAGATGCCTACGCTGAGCGGATTACCCCTCGGCGGTTGTCAGTTGTCGTCGGAAATGACTTTGGCCGAGTGCGTCGCAAATATACGGCTCAAGACCCACGCGCCATCGGTTTTGTCAGCATGCAGTTTCACTACACTGGCAAAATGTTGCTAGAAAAGCTGCCGCCTACAGAGCGATCGCTGTTAGAGCCTTACTTCAAAGTCATGGATGACCACATGTACATGCCCTTACGAGACGCTTATAAAGCAGCCGCAGAGCATGACCTTGACTCCCCCGTCTTAGAAGCAGTGCAAGCTCTCTTGCCTGTGAGTACCAAAATTGCTCATGCGGTTTGCAGCCAAGTCGGGCGATCGAATCCGGGTTATGAGAGCTATAGCGGCTTGCTAAACTCAGCCTCCGTTCGAGTTTCCAGCATCCGCGATGTAGAAATGTTCCAGGTTTACCTTTGCCTGTGTATTTTGGAAGACAGTATTCGTTCGGTGCAGCAAGAACTCTTCCCGCTTTGTGTCATGCTCTACCCCCGTTTGAACGTGAGCTGGAAGCTGGTGCAAGACATGCTGCAAACGTTGGGCTGGGAAATGCACGATCGCCTAGCCCCAGACCAACTAGCCCTATTTCTACCTTATCTGCGCACCTTAACTGAGATGTTCTCAGTTGAAGTATTTCAGAATTAAGGTTTGAGGCAGATCTGAGTTGGGCAAGGTGAAGGATAGATGCCAGCAAACCCAGCTTCCGTTCGGTAATTTAATATTCCAAGAACAACATATCAAAAGGTTCTGGCTGACCACTGGTAGGCGCGGGAAGAGGCCGTGCTTCTGGAATTGTCTTTGACCGTAGCTGCTGCAAAGTTGTTTCCAGCGCCGCAATTTCTTGATCCAGTTGTGTCATCCGCTGATTGATTTGCTGGCTACGCTGTTCAATTTTTTGCCGTTCCTGTTCCAGTCGTCTGCGCTCTACTACCAGCTTATAGACATCTAGATATACCGTCGCTTCTGTTTGCTGACGCGGCATTGTGCTGATCTTAGGGGTGATGATATTGGGGCGGCTAGGTCTTTGTGGCATCTTCGAACTCCCTAGTGAACTCTCTGGCATTTTGCTGCTTAGTGTTCCCAAACCTCGGGGTTTGCTTGGTACTCCAGCCCATGTTCTAGCCATTACCGCGCATTCCGGCGGGCTTGTTGCCACAATAAAGATTGAAGCTTATGTAGTTTTGTCAGTCGTTCTCTAGAAATTCCATGATGCCCCCCGCTTCTAATACCTCAGCCGTGACCCGCACTGATCTCATTGCCTTGACCTGGAACTGGCAGGGATTTCCGATTTCCTACCATACCCAAGGCGATCGCGGTCCTGCCGTGGTTCTGGTACATGGCTTCGGTGCCTCCTGGGGACACTGGCGCAAGAATATTCCCGCTCTAGCCACCACCTGCCGAGTTTACGCCCTAGACCTAATTGGGTTTGGCGGTTCAGCTAAACCGAAACCCGGTTCGTTGCAGCCCGGTGAGCAAATTGAGTACACGATGGAAACTTGGGGGCAACAAGTTGCGGATTTCTGCCAAGAGGTCGTGGGTGAACCTGCTTTCTTAGTAGGGAATTCGATTGGTTGTATTGTGGCGATGCAAGCAGCGGTGGATCGACCAGCGATCGCCTTGGGGGTAGCTTTACTCAACTGTTCCTTACGTCTGCTGCACGATCGCAAGCGGTTGGGATTGCCTTGGCATCGTCGAGTGGGTGCCCCGGTGCTACAGCGTCTACTTGGCGTGAGCTGGATTGGACAGTTCTTTTTTAGCCGCTTAGCCCAACG
Organism: Trichocoleus desertorum ATA4-8-CV12; assembly: GCA_019358975.1. Lineage (NCBI taxonomy): Bacteria > Bacillati > Cyanobacteriota > Cyanophyceae > Leptolyngbyales > Trichocoleusaceae > Trichocoleus > Trichocoleus desertorum. The sequence continues at coordinate 21,257 of JAHHIL010000013.1, read as the reverse complement.
AAAAGTGGTGCGGAAAATTTTGTTGCAGGCGTATCGAGATCCCGCAGCAGTTTCGGATGAACTAGTGGATTTATTGATGGCTCCTACCGTGGATACGGGAGCGGCGGCAGTCTTCCTGGCCTTTACTCGCTACTCCCAAGGGCCATTGCCAGAAGATTTGCTCCCTGTCCTACCTTGCCCTGCCATTATTCTCTGGGGTGCCGAAGATCCTTGGGAGCCGATCGCTTTGGGGCAGGAGTTTGCCAAGTTTCCTCAGGTAGAGCAGTTTATCCCCCTCGAAGGGTTGGGACACTGCCCGCAAGATGAAGCCCCGGAGCGAGTGAATCTAATCTTGCAGGAGTGGATTTTGGCAAAAGCGGCGACTCACTCAGCAGAAGCTGTTTCTTAGCGGCTGTTTTGGCGGAGCCAGTCTTTGCCAATTTGAATGGTGACATCCGATTGGATAGCCCCTGTACTCTCAATTCGGACTTCCCCCACGCCTAAGACTTGTCGTAAGGCTTCAGCGCTTTCTGCATCTCCTTGTTGGGCCACAATCCGAGTCACATTCAAAGGCTCACTCCAAGGGTTATTGACTGAAACATTGGAGTAGCCTGCCTCGGTGAGCGTATTCATCAGTCCTTCTGTAGCGGCAGACTCACGGGTGCTGTCTTGAATGGCCACGCGGAGATAAGCCGGATTCGTGGGTAGAGCGCTGCCTCCACCGAGATTAAAGTGCTGCGCCATGATGGATTGAATGCGATCGTGGTCAGGAATCCAATAACTCGCTTGGTATTCACTCGGAGCGCTAAAGTCGCCAGGAACCATCAACATTTGCACATTGGAGCGGTTTGTCTGCGTGGCAAATCCGACCAAAGCCATGAGTTCTTCGACGCTCAGATTGGTGTCGAGATGCGATTGAATCACAGACAGAATTTTGGGAACACGAGCCAGGGTGGTAGGGTTGAGAGCTTGCTCCATCAAGGCCCGCATCAGCATTTGCTGGCGTTGAATACGGCCAATATCGCCATTCTCGTCGTAGCGGAACCGCAGAAATTGCAGAGCCTGGTTGCCATTTAAGTGATGTTTGCCAGCTTTAAGATTGATGTAGAGGTGCTGGCTGTCATCTTGGTACTTCATGTCATTGGGGACGTAGACGGTGACCCCACCCAAAGCATCGATCAGTTTTTCAATGCCTTGAACGTTGACGCGGACATAGCGATCGATGCCCACCCCGTCTAATAGCTCACTAGTCGCTTTAGCGCTGAGGGCAGGACCCCCGTAGTAGTTCGCTTCATTAATTTTCGTCACCCCGTAGCCTTCTACATAGGTGCGGGTGTCACGGGGAATGGATAAGACTGCCAGCTTCTTGGTATCTGGGTCAAACCGAATCAACAGCATGGTGTCGGTTAGACCTTCAAAAGAGTTGAGGGTCGCGTGGTAACCCAAGTCACGGGCGTTAGCAGGCGGGTTTGCTACATCCGTCGAGAGCACCTTGGCACCTAACAGCAGGATGCTAACGGGACGTGTGAGTTGGGGTAAGCGGAAGTTAGGATTGCTGGAAATGCTTTCGCCTCGACCAAACACCGCCGCTTCTTCTGGGCTGAGCTTACTCTGCATTAAAGGTGTGGTTGCCAGAGACACAGCCAGCAAAGCTCCAGCCGTTGCCGATAACATCGCAACCCCAGTCAGGCTAAACAATAGCCAAATTAGACGAGTGTTACTGGATTTCTTGGGTTTCTTGGGCACGGGCTGAGCAGAACGTTTCGGCAGCGATCGCTGGTAAGGAATCTTTTGGGTTGACACTGGCTTCCTCAACACACACTAAGGCAAAGATATCTGAAGCTACTGGAGTTACTGAGAAACCTCTGCACCCGATTCGTTCCCACCTGGCTGGTACCAAGATTAGGCCAGCCCATCTAGAGGTGGCAGGCCAAGGGTTTCCTAGCCTCTGTCCAGTTCACAGCAGCATGTTAACAGTATTCTCTGGATTCTGTGCCAAAACTGGACATCTGATGCTTCCTCTTCAGATCTAGCAAAGAGAATTCCCCTTTGCCTCCAAACGTAAGAGAGATTTGCAGCGCTGGAGATAGATTCTTACCTACGGTAGGCGATCGCTCAGATGACTGACTCCAGGTAAACGCAATGGTTTACGCTGCCACAAACGCACCATCAACCAGATATTGACCAAAAAATAGCCAGAGGTGAGCAAGCTGCTCATCAATAGCAAGGGGAGAGTGAGAGATTCTGAAGTTTGAGCTCCAGTGCCTAATAAGATATACCCAAATAGCCATCCTAGAGCGAGGGTTACGACCAATCGGCTGAGCGCTTTTCTGGGGCGACCCCCTTCATTTCGGTACAGCGTCCAGATGGCAGGGAAAAAACCAACCACTGGGATCAGATAGAAAAATATCTGTAATCGTTTCAGGTCTGGGTTTTCTAGGGGGTCAATGTCTTTCATGCTTACCAACCCCAAGTCCCTGATGCGCCCTTGAAAGGCCCCGCAATATCGGAGGTGATCCAACCGCCGTAAAAGTTTCCTGGTTGGGGCTGAACTGGCTCACCATTGACGTAGCAAGCTTCCATCAAGTGGGGGTAAAACGCCACATAGTCCTTAATTGACTCAAAAGCAGGGGTGGGGTCGGGGTAAAACCAAGCAGCATTTGGAGCTTGGCGATCGCCTACTGCCACGGTGTAGTAGCCTGCTCGCCCTTTCCATTCGCACCAGGAAGTTTGGGCCAAGGGGATGAGATAGTCGGAGTGAATATCAGTGGGTGGCAGGTAATAAACAGGGGGATGGCTGGTTTCTAGGACTCGCTTGGCTTGATGGGTATCTGCAATGATGACTCCGTTAAAGACCACCTGGATATGTTTGGGTGAGTCTTCTAAGCGGGGGGGGCGAGGGTAGTCCCAGACTGATTCTTGTCCTGGGCCAGGGATAAGGCGCTCACGGTTCACTAATAATCATCTCCTCAGAAAGACAACCTGCGCTAGCAAAATTCATACAGGCCGAGGCAATCTTTTCTCTTAGGCTAACAATCTCTTAGGCTAACAATCTCCTAGGCTAACAACAGTGGAAAAATTCCACTGGCTAACTCAGTTCCCACCTGAAGATGGGGAATACTGCCTACCATAGCTACTCTTCCAATTTTTCCAGTTGCATTCATGAGTTCTCTGCAAGGCATCTACTGCAAGCCCCGTCAATTCTACTTCTGCTCCTAAGAGGTTTTAACAGATGCTGAGCGAACTTCTTTTCAGCGTTAACCTTTTGCTAGTAGGTTGCAACTTTGGCCTTGCCTTGCTATTAGTCCGCAAGGTGAAACACATGTCGCGTTTCTCTACAGATATACCCTGGTCTGCCCCACCGCAGGGGATCTTGGCAACTGAATTAGGACAGCAAACGGCTGAGCTAGAGGCACGAATTGCCGCCCAAGCTGCTGAGTTGGCTCAACTCACCCAGCAACTTGAAGTGGAACGCAGCGATCGCGATCGCCGTGCCGAAACCGCTTTACAACTAGATCAAGAGCAACTGCACTACTTACTTTCGTGTGGCCCAGCAGCGCTTTATAGCTGCAAGGCAAGTGATTTTCAGATGACTTTTATTAGTCAAAACAGCCTCTTGGTGATGGGTTATGCAGCTGAGGAATTTCTCAGAGATGAGAGATTGTGGCACCGTCATGTGCACCCGGAAGAGATGGCTTGGATTGAAGCAAACACTGCTAAAATCTTGGGCCAAGATCACGGAGTTTATGAATACCGCTTTTTAAGCCCAGATGGGACTTATCGTTGGCTACGCGATGAATTCCAGGTGGTACGGGATGATACTGGAACTCCTCTAAAAATGATTGGTTACTGCTCCAACATCACAAACCAGAGGCAAGCAGAAGCCGCGATCGCCAAACGAGAACAGTATTTAGCCGCTTTGGTCGAAGTTCAGCAGCAACTATTGGTTTGTAGTGGCGGTTGGCATGACTACACTCAAATTCTGCAAATCTTGGGCCAGGTTTCAGGAGCCAGCCGAGTTTATATTTTTGAAAATCACTACGCCAATGGTTATGCAGAGGGCACCCAACTATTGATGAGTCAGCGAGCTGAGTGGTGTGCCGCCGGAATTCAACCAGAAATTGATAATCCAGATTTACAAAATCTTTCCTACGCAGACTTTTTTCCTCGGTGGGCGCAGAGGTTAGCACAAGGCGAGATTGTAGCTGGCATCGTGGCCGATTTTCCTGAGTCTGAACAAGTGATTCTGGAGCCTCAAGGGATTTTGTCAATTCTGGTTTTGCCCTTTATCGCCAATACTCGATTTTGTGGCTTCATCGGCTTTGACAACTGTGTCGAAGCGCGAGCCTGGGAAACCTCAGAGATTGATTTGTTGCGGGCTGCCGCCGCCGCGATCGCTCTCGCCCAAGAACGCTATCAAGCAGAGATGGGTTTGCAACAGCAGTTTCAGCGCACTTTGTTGCTGAAGAAAATTACAGAAGAAATCCGCCAAAGTCTGGATGCGTCGCAGATTTTTCAGACAGCAGTGACCCAAATTGGTCAAGCTTTTGGGGTGAATCGTTGCGTCATTCGTACCTATTCGACCGCGCCAACTCCTTGCATTAGCTTGGTGGCCCAATATGCTCAACCGAGCTTTGACTTGATCAACCAGGCTGAGGTGATGGACATTCCGGCAGTGAATAATGCTCTGGTCTCAAACATTTTGGTCACAGATCGAGCGATCGCCTATACCAATGTCTATGCCGACCCGTTGTTAGAACCCTATCACCTCATCTTTGATGCCCTAGACCTTAAATCTTTATTGACGGTTCGTACTTCCTACCAAGGAGAACCGAATGGCGTGATCAGCTTGTATCAATGCGACCGATTTCGCACCTGGACTCCTGACGAGTTGGAACTCCTAGAATCAGTGGCAGTTCAAGTGGGCATTGCCCTAGCTCAAGCTCACCTATTGGAGCAAGAACAGCATCAACGCCAAAAGTTGACTGAGCAGAACGAAGCCCTAGAACAGGCAAAGCGAACTGCTGAAAGTGCGAACCAAACCAAGAGCGAGTTTTTAGCAACCGTCAGTCACGAAATCCGTACGCCGATGAATGCAGTAATCGGCATGACTGGGCTTTTGCTCGATACAGGGCTGAGCAATCAACAGCGAGATTTTGTAGAGACAATTCGCAATAGCGGAGAAACGCTCTTAACCATCATCAATGACATTTTAGACTTCTCCAAAATCGAATCTGGCAAGCTAGAGCTAGAGCAACAACCCTTTCATCTTGGTACCTGCATTGAGGGGGTGTTGGATTTGCTGTCCCCGAAAGCCGCAGAAAAAGGGCTACAAGTGGCTTATGTGATGGAGCCACAGGTTCCTGCCGAAATTGTCGGTGATGTCACTCGGTTGCGGCAGATTCTGGTGAATTTGCTCGGCAATGCCATTAAATTCACGCTAGCAGGAGAAGTGGTCATTTCTGTGACGGCTCGCAAGTTATCCACCACCCATCCCGCTCAAAGTTCTACGACACCGAAATATGTGATTCGGATCGCAGTAAAGGATACGGGGATTGGGATTCCGGGCGATCGCCTGCACCGTCTGTTTCATCCCTTTAGCCAAATTGATGCCTCTACGAGTCGCCAGTATGGGGGCACGGGGTTAGGACTCGCCATCAGCCAACGTTTAAGCGAGATGATGGGAGGTCGCATTTGGGTGGAAAGCGAAATGGGGGTAGGCTCTACCTTCTATTTCTCAATTTTGGCTGAGTCATCTGCGACCACTCAAGAAAATGGCTTCCCCATGCGATCGCCCCAGTTTGCTGGGAAACGCCTGCTGATCGTAGAAAGCAACGCCACCAATCGCCAAATCTTGGTGCAGCAAGCCCAAATGTGGGGAGTCACAGCTCAAGCTGTCAGCACCAGCCAAGACGCTCTCCATCAGCTCCAACTAGGTTCCGCCTTCGATTTAGTGATGCTTGATCCACAAATTTCTGGCTGCAATGGTCTGACGCTCGCAGCCATGATTCGCCAACAACCGCACTGCCAAGCCTTGCCTCTGATTGTATTGAGCACTGTGGGCCAGCCGGAGGTGCAGACTCAACTGCAAAATATTAATGTTGCTGCATTTCTGCCTAAACCGATTAAGCAGTCGCAGTTCTACGAACTATTGATGCAGATCTGGGGCACCGATCCGGGCTTGGCTTTAGCACCACTGCGAGTTGCTGCGGCTAAAGCGGAAATACCTTGGCTGGCAGCCCAGCATCCGTTGCGAGTTCTGTTGGCAGAAGACAATGTGGTGAATCAAAAAGTCGCCCTGCATCTGCTCCAACGCATGGGGTATCGAGCGGATGTGGCAGGCAATGGGTTGGAAGTACTAGCGGCCTTAGATCGCCAAACTTACGACCTGATCCTGATGGACATGCAGATGCCCGAAATGGATGGTTTGGCAGCGACCCAACAGATTTGCCGGGAACGGTCTGCGACTGAACGCCCTCACATTGTGGCGATGACTGCCAACGCCATGCAGGGAGATCGAGAAGTTTGTCTGCGAGCTGGCATGGATGACTATATCAGCAAGCCGATTCGCGTTGAAGAACTCATACGGGTGTTGCGGGAATGCCCAGTAAGAGCGGCGCAGGGCTGGCCTGGAGCTGGTGTAGCATCCTTAGAAAATGTCATTGATTTAGAGTCATTACAATCTCTGAAGCAGATGAATACAGGTCAATCTGCCAATATGCTGCAAGAAACAATTGATAGTTATTTGGTGGAAGCTTCTGAGTTAGTACGAGCGATCGCGCTAGCCGTCGCCAATCGAGATGCAGCCCCTCTTCACCAAGCGGCTCGGACCTTGAAATCTATCAGTACTATCGTGGGGGCCATGTCTTTAGCTGAGCTTTGCCAAGAGCTAGAAGCCATTGGCTGTCGGGAAACGTTGGAAGAAGCGGTGGTTTTGCTGCCACGCTTAGACCTGGAATATCGCCAGGTCAGAACAGTCTTACAACAATTCAGAGACTGTTGATACATTCGGCATGATCATAGGCTGGGCTATTAACTTTGGTGCTGACGGGATAAGCAGTCATCGCCTCCGCTGGATAAGACTGAAGTAAGGGTTGCAACGGCTCTGGCTGGCGTACAGCGGGATCGAGCCACAAGTCGTAGCTGCTAGGTGCCAAAATCACTGGCATGCGATCGTGAATTGTGCTGAGTAATTCATTGGCTTGGGTCGTCAGAATCGTGCAGGAATCAATGCTGTCACCCTCTGGGCTTTGCCAATGCTCCCACAGCCCTGCGAAGGCGAACGGTTGCTGATCTTGGAGTCGAAAGTAAAAGGGTTGCTTTTTACCCTCCAGACGCTGCCATTCGTAGAACCCATCGGCCACAATCAGACAACGCCTTTGCCGAAAGGCAGACCTGAAGGCAGGTTTCTCCGCCACGGTTTCGGCGCGAGCATTAATCATCCGCGCTCCCATACTCATGTCTTTAGCCCAACTAGGAATCAAGCCCCAACGGAGCTGTCGCATTTGCCGCTCTGTCTGGTCGGGTGTCTGTTTGGAGGCTGGCTCCGTGGTCGCAAGAACCGCCGTGACTGGTTGAGTCGGAGCGATATTGTACCGGGGTGGCAAGTCGGGGACTGCCGATAGGTGAAAGGTAGCCGCAAGGGTTGTGGCAGATTGGCTCTGAGTAAATCGTCCACACATGTCTAAATTCTTTGCCTCTCAAACCTGGGATAGCTTTTTTTAGCAATTAATTCTCTTACATTGAATGTAGAGCCAGGTCGCAGGAGGCTAGCTCTGTCTAGCGAAGAATCTTAGTTTTTCATAATACTCTTGCTAAAGTTTATTTTGTAGATTGGGCTTGACCACCGTGTCCAACGATAGGTTTCCACTAAAAACTCAATCTGACGCATCCGCATCTGTCCATCGGCCTACGCAAGCTCGTCGGCTTCTGAATTGGTGGCAATCGCTCAAGCCATTTCCTCGCTTCTTGGCGATCGCGCTAGCAGCACCGTTACTCGTGCTGAATGCTTGGGCGCTGGCGTTGATGTTTGAGTACTTTCACTCGCTAATTGTGATTTTGATCGGCGCGTCTTTGATCGCGTTTCTCCTCAACTACCCCGTTGGTTGGCTAGAGCGGCATGGAGCGCAACGGCAACAAGCAGCAATCTTGGTTTTTCTATTAGCGCTGTCAGTGTTGCTGGCTTTAGGCGTGACCCTAGTGCCTTTGGTGTTCAGCCAAGCCCAACAATTAGTCAGCCGCTTACCGGAATGGATTGATTCAGGGCGACGGCAATTGCTGATGTTGAATGAGCGGGCGGAAACGTTGAACCTGCCTGTGAATTTTGACGCCTTGGTGGTGCAAATTAACGATCGCTTGAAGGGACAATTGCAGGCGATCGCAGGGCAAGCGCTCAACTTGGCTGTGATTACAGTGACGAGTCTGCTGGATGGGTTGCTGACCATTGTGTTGTCGTTTTACTTGTTGCAACACAGCGATCGCCTCTGGTTTAGCTTAGTGGAGTGGCTACCCACCCCTGCTCGTCAGCCTTTTACCCAAACGCTGCGCCTCAGTTTTCAAAACTTTTTCATCGGGCAGTTAATTCTTGCCACCTGTATGGCTTCGGCCCTAATTCCTACGTTTTTGTGGCTCAAGGTGCCGTTTGGCTTGTTGTTTGGCCTCACCATCGGGTTCATGGCTTTGGTGCCGTTTGGTGGCACCGTAGGGATTGCTCTAGTGACGCTATTGGTGACTTTGCAAAACGTGTGGTTGGGGCTGCGAGTTTTGCTAGCCTCGGTGATTGTGCAACAAATTTTAGAAAACTTGATTGCGCCTAGAATTCTCAGCAGTGTGACGGGGCTAAATCCAGTCTGGGTGTTGATTTCGATTTTGGCTGGAGCCCGTGTGGGTGGGTTACTCGGTGTGATTGTGGCTGTTCCGACAGCGGTGGTGATCAAAACTGCCTTGATGGCCTTGCGATCGCCCAACTTAGCGCACGCAGTCACCCCCAACTTTGCAGCGGAAGGCCCTAGTCTCACCTCTCCTCGGACGATCGTAGAGACAGCACCGATTAACTCGCTCGAAGATGCAACACCGCAAGACGCAACGCCCCAAGAGTTGCCCAACTCCTAGCCATCGTTCAAGTTCGGATCTAGGTCTGGGGATTGGTGATTGAGCCCATAAACAGCAAGTTGCCCGTTTCATTGTCTCGAATTGCGCCAAAGAAGGGGCGATCGGCTATTAATTTGAATGGCGTTGGTGAAAATTGAGTGGAGGTGACGATCATTTCTACAGAAGTTGCTGCCGCTGCCTCAGTACCCACTTCATTGACTTCTATAAATGTCTTATGACGGACTTGATCGATCGCCAAGTTTCCTAGCCCGATGCCCGAAAAATCTGCTCGTCCCCCCTCAAAGGCGACACCCATGCCCAATGCTTTCAAGGCATTGTTGAGATTGAGGTCGTACTCTAGCTTGAACTTGGGAACTTGAATCGAACCAGGCCGATTTTGGAACTCGTTCATCCACTGCTCCCAATTGGCTGCGGTCAAGTCTCGGTAGAAAGAAGACAAATTTGATTGAGGTTTAGGCACAAACAGATACAGGCTAAAGCGCCCTTCCCCGTAAGGCAAACTCACCGCTTGAAATTTGTCGGTTTCGTAGTAGTCATATTCTCCCGTTTGGGTCATCATGGGATGCTGTCTGCGCGTGCCATTCGCCAGCGTAAAGGGACGTGCTACCGTGTCGGCTGCGTCGAAGGCTTGGCTCCACTTGCCTTTGAAGTAGACCGCATTCAGCAGTAACAGCGCCAAATTTGGTTGCACTTTGTCCACAATTTGGTTAATCTTGCCACGGGTCTTCTCTTTGACCCAACCATTGATCTGGCTAACGGCCTGAGGCTTGGAGAAATCAAGTTCTGTGATCTGGGCTTTGTAAAACTGTTGGTTACGCTGCAAAAACTCTCGCTGGAGCCTTGCGCCTCTTCGAGTCCACAACGAGTTAGCGATCGCCACTTCTACGGCTGGATCGGCCTTTTGCAATCCTGAAATCAGAACGGCATTACTTTGATTCACATCTGCCAAGCTTAACCCTTGCAGTTCCAATGCTTTCGCCATCGCTTGCTGCGTTTCCCCTTTAGCTCCGTTGTAGGTCATGGCTAAGGCGATCGCGACGCTAGAAGGGGAGATGAAAACATTCTTGCCAGCGTCAGCCTTTAGAGCTTGGGCAAATAGCTTCAACCCAAAGCGGGTGTTGGCAGTCACTAGCTTGGGGTTAATCGCACCTGCTTGTGACATTGCAGTTTGAGGATTGGGGCTTACTGGGGCTGGAGAGTAGGGCCGCGCCATTGCTGCCTCTGTGGTTGCCAACTGCCAACTACCTAGCAAACCAAAAAGTAATAATGTACTAGCGCTAAGCGTACCAACCCGTTGCAATGACCGTAATTTCATGAGGCAGCTCTAGGGTTTAGGGATGAGAAACTTTCCTTTCCTAGATTAGTCCGGTCAGGATTAAAGCAGAGGGTAGTTACCTTTTCCGCAACATCTGTTACATGGAGTCTTAACGAGCCGGAACCGTCCACCAAGCTAGAGCATAGGGTTGAGTCGCTTGATTAACCTGTTGACGATACAGAACCCGAATTTTATATCGACCCGTGGTGGGAACCGGGTGAAAGATATGTTCAACACTATCGACTTCACTGACCGAAGCCCAAATGCTGTCGGCTGGATCATCATCCTCAGCCCGCATCAAATAAATATCTAGATTATTCAGGCCGCGATCGCGAAAGCTCTCGTTGATGTCATACTCACCATTTCGGTTTCGGTCCTGCAACTCTATGTAGCGATTCCAGGCTAAGGTCACAGACACAAAGCTGCCTTGTTGTAAGGGCTGCGCTAGCACATAGTCCTGAAACGAACCATTTGGCGAGTCGGTTGCCACACTTCTGTAATCCCAGCCGATGGGCGGTACTAGTGCTGTTGGGTTCCATTGCCCTGGTTGAAATTGTTGGTAAGCCCGGAATGTATTGAGTTGCCCTGTTCCCATTTGACGGTTGAGAGGAATGGTGCGATCGCGGTAGGCATCAGATGCAAACCAGTCTTGCTGATTTCGATCAAAAATTGTGCGGCTCATACCCAGAGACCAACCATCCCCTCGGTCTTGAACTTTATCTGCCGAGTTGAGCAAAACCGCTTTCATGACTTCATGCCGCCGAGCGTCCAATCCCCACTGATTGCTCCTGCGTCGCATGGCATTATCCCCAAACTCTTGCAGTAAGGCAACACTAGCTGTGGCGTGGGGAGCAGCGAAACTCGTACCTGTAACTCTGGTGGTTTTGCCATCCGGGTTGAGCGCCACGATATTGCTGCCAGGTGCCGCTAAGCTAATCGCCCGACGAGGACCAACATTGCTCTCTAAGCCCAGCGATCGCTCTCCCGTGGCAGAAGCAAGCTCATCCCCTAAGTTGGCCGTATCTATCTGAGCAAAAGGCCCATTACTGGTGAGACGGCGGGTAAAAGCCACATTGATCCCATTAAAGTTATCGGTGGGAATGGAAATGCCTCCTTTTCCCTGGTTGCCTGCTACCACATACAAAACATCATGAACCCGAGTAGACCAGTCCAGGCATAGAGTTAAAAGCGCATTACCATCGAGTCGGGCTCTCGGTCTAGGGTCTTGCTGAAGCGATTCACCAAAGCTGAAATTAATCGCTCGGATATCTCCCCCATTTTGCTGGGCGATGTGCTGAGCTGACAAACACTCTTCCGCCTGACCATTGCGATTCAGTAAACCCACAGCAGACGAATACAGCCGCGCTTGAGGGGCGATGCCTCGCATCACGGGGTCGGCACTGACCATAATGCTCGCCACATTTTGGGCATGGCTATCGACATGGGCATTGCCTTTAGCAGGACCATCGCGAAAAAATACTCGCAAGAGCGCGATCGCCCAGCTTTGAGAAACTGCCTTGTCTACCCCAAATTTGCCTGGACGACCAATTTCTACCTGTCCGATCGCAATTTTGTTGCCCGTGAGGTTGTAGGGGGAAGCTTGGAGTCGATAGGCATCAATGCCTAATTCGCCGAGTGAGGGAGCAGTGCCTTGGAAGGAAGCAGGCAGAACGGTAATACTGAGTCCCCCCCATAGCCCTGCTAAGCTGTTCAACATCCAGGGCTGAGTCACGATCTCTCCTCCACGAAATTTTTACAAACTAAGGGGGATTTAGAAATCAAATGACAACCTTCTGATTACATATTTTTTTAAACATTTTGTTAAACTGGATACGACAGAGGACACGGGAGAAATTCGTTCGCCATGACGCAGCCGCAATCCGAAAAACAGATAGTTGTCGCTCCATCCATCCTATCAGCCGACTTTAGCCGTTTGGGAGACGAAATTCGCGCAGTAGATGCCGCAGGAGCAGACTGGATTCACGTAGATGTTATGGATGGTCGCTTTGTTCCTAACATTACGATTGGGCCGCTGATTGTAGAAGCGATTCGCCCCGTGACTCAGAAGCCTCTGGATGTCCACCTGATGATTGTGGAGCCAGAAAAATATGTCGAAGGTTTTGCTAAAGCTGGAGCCGATATTATCTCTGTGCACTGCGAGCACAATGCTTCTCCTCACTTGCATCGCACCCTCTGTCAAATTAGAGAACTCGGAAAGAAAGCGGGTGTCGTACTCAATCCCTCTACCCCACTAGAGTTGATCGACTACGTCCTGGAAGTTTGCGACCTCATTTTGATTATGAGTGTCAACCCTGGTTTTGGGGGCCAGAGCTTCATTCCGGCAGTACTCCCCAAGATTCGCAAGCTGCGTCAAATCTGTGATGAGCGCGGTCTCGACCCTTGGATTGAAGTCGATGGTGGCCTCAAAGCGAACAACACTTGGCAAGTCCTAGAAGCAGGTGCCAATGCGATCGTGGCTGGTTCTGCGGTTTTCAACGCACCTGATTATGCAACGGCGATCGAAGGTGTCCGCAACAGCAAGCGCCCTGAGCTAGCAACTGTCTAATCTCACAGCTACCTAAAACTTTTGCTTAGATAATCAATGGCAAGCTACTAATTTCTGGTGGCTTGCTTTTTTCATGGGCATAGAATAGGCAGAGCTTTAGCATCAGTGATGGTTAGGCGATCGCATCGAACGGGCATTGTCAAATAAGCAAAACCCAAAGGCAGCTAATTGTAGGTACCTTTGGGTTAAAAAGTTTATACAGTTTGAATTGTCTAATTAATGAGCTCAATTCAAGTGAAGGTGTGTCTCAAGGTAACCTTGGCTTGAATTATGCTGATTGAGAAAGCTGGCTACTAAACTATTTGTTGCGGTTAGATAGCCATTTAGCGGCAACTAACCCAAACGCAGCACCCACCATAGGATTGCTAAAGAACTTAATAATGCCTGGTTGCTCAGCCAAAACATCGCGGAAAAGATCGGGATGATTGTGATAAGCAAAGCTTGCTAGCTTGGTCACATCATCTGCATTCATGCGGCTGGCATGATGAGTAGACAGACCCAACTGCTGTTCCAAAGCGTGATCGCTCAACCCACGTTCTTTGAAGTGCTTGAAAAACTCACGAGCTACATCGTCTCTTTCATTGGGCTTGATTTGGGCGATCGCGTGCTGCAATTCGGGTTCCATTTGAGCCGAGGAAATTTTCTCAGGATGGAAGGACTGACCAAACAAGTGACGGCGCTCATCTTTGGAGGAACGCTGAGCAAAATCGTCAAAACTTTGATAGTTCTCCAGAGAGGAGTTGTCGTCGAGTTGCTCGGTATTGCCATGAGCCAAATCATTCATGATTTGACGCTTATATTCTTCGCTGCTAGACACAGTATTAATCTCCTATTTGTCACCAGAATCTTTAAAGATGTCTGAGGTTATAAAAAGCGATTTAATTTCCACTCCGTGGAGAAGTGGCAGCTAAGTCTGCACTCTACTGATACTCAACTTGCTTAGAGCCAGAATCGTAGCGAGCGGTCAAAATCAATTGTTTATCTGGGGCATACATCAAGACTGTTAAATCACGATTGGGTGCGCTTTGCCGGAAGCCCTGCAACAAAGACTTAGCCAAAGGCCGCACTTCGTTAGGCTTAACTTGGGGAGCAATGACCACCCCTAGCTTGCTGTTGTCCCGGACATAGGCGTCTTGAACCAGGCCACGGGCTGTTTGTACAACCCAGTTGCCAAAGTTGCCGCCCGCTGCCGTATTACCCCGCTCCAGTTGGCTATAGCCTGATCGACTCTCAATTTGAGTTGGCTGGTTCACAGCTTGGGTGGTTGAGGATGGGCCACCACAAGCAGTTGTAATGGTGAGTACCAAAACCAAAGCTAAAGCCGTGAAAAACTTACGACTGTGTTGAAGTAAATTCACGAAAGGTCTCCTCTCAAAATAACTAATGATTTGAACTGATTTGAAATACCGTAACTTCTTACTTCTTAGAAGTACTTGGCAGGTTGTAAGCTGATTGTAGATAGCAACTAAATTTGAGTCAGTCAAAAACAATATTTTTTGAAACGGCTGAGACCTTTAAAGTGAATATCACTTGTTGTAATTGGTGGCAACTAACTCAAATACAGAAGACTTAAAAAATAGACATCTGGGTAGCTCAGATGCTACCCATTGTTCAAACTAGAACAAATGATGACTAGTCAACGGCTTTCTTGATATTATCTTTGATATCTTCTTTAGCGTGGCCAGCTTGAGATTCGACTTGCTTAGCTTGCCCTTCTGCTTGATCCTTAGGATCTCCAGTTACGTTGCCCCAAGCTTCTTGAGCTTTCCCTTCGATGTTTTTGCCAGTGGCTTTAGCTCTATCTTCTGCACTCATTTTATGTACTCCGTAATTTCCAAAAGTTCAGATTTAATTCTCAGGCTCAACCTCAGACTTGACTGAATTTTCGTTTCGCCTGATAAGTTCAAATGTAGCGACTACTACGGTTAAAGCCATCTGCCAGAAGGTGCATTGGTGCTGAGATAGACTGCCTCTTTCGATTTAATCTAGAAGGGTTACTAGCGGTAAACGTTGCTTTATTAAGTGAGTTATTAGATGTTGGATTTCAATAAATGCAAGTGGGAAAAGTAAAATTTATTACTAGGTTCTACATCAAATTAAAAGTTAAATTGGTCTAGATCGGGTATCGTTTTGAGCTGTTTGCTGACTAAAGCATTGACTCATCAGCGTTGTATAGTTTCTTCCCCGACAGATGGGTTGAGTTGGAGTAGCAACCCGTTGCGCGATCGCCTGGAGTATAAGTTATACGGCCCTTAGAATCGTAATCTAGCTTTGTAATTCCTAGGATGGCGATCGCGCACCTCGACGTGCCTTAGAGAACCAAATGTACTATTGAAGCTCGCTACACTAGAGAAGTGTTTTAGTTATTTTTCAGTGCTTTGGGCTGTTATTGAGTCGAGACTATGGCGCAATTCCAAATTCACGCTCCCTTTCAACCCACCGGGGATCAACCTAAGGCCATTCAACAACTTACCCACAGCCTCCAGTCGGGTGAGCGCTTTCAAACGTTGCTAGGGGCCACGGGTACGGGCAAAACCTTTACAGTTGCGTCTGTAATTGAGAAGGTGGGCAAACCGACCCTGGTTTTGGCTCATAACAAAACCTTGGCTGCTCAGCTTTGCAATGAGTTGCGAGAGTTCTTCCCCAACAACGCCGTTGAGTATTTCATCAGCTATTACGACTATTACCAACCGGAAGCTTATATTCCGGTGACCGATACTTATATTGAAAAGACAGCTTCGATCAACGAAGAAATTGATATGCTGCGGCACTCCGCCACGCGATCGCTGTTTGAGCGTCGTGATGTGATTGTCGTCGCCTCCATTAGCTGTATTTACGGCTTAGGCATTCCCTCCGAATATCTGAATGCAGCAGTGCCCCTGCGCGTGGGAATGGAAGCCGATCAACGCCAGATTCTGCGCGATTTAGCTTCTGTGCAGTATTCTCGCAATGACCTGGAAATGGGGCGCGGTCGCTTCCGAGTCAAAGGGGACGTGCTGGAAATTGGCCCTGCTTATGAAGATCGCATTATTCGAGTAGAGTTTTTTGGCGACGAGATTGACGCGATTCGCTACATCGATCCTGTGACTGGCACAACGCTACAAAGCATGGAAGGGGTGAATATCTACCCAGCTCGCCACTTTGTTACCCCCGAAGACCGCCTAGAGGAAGCCTGCAACGCGATTGAACAAGAATTGCGCGATCGCCTGGAAATTCTAGAGCAAAACAACAAGCTTCTAGAAGCCCAACGCCTAGAGCAACGCACTCGCTACGACCTGGAATTGCTACGGGAGGTGGGCTACTGCAACGGCGTGGAAAACTACTCGCGCCATCTAGCCGGACGACAAGCGGGAGATCCACCCGAATGCTTGATCGACTACTTCCCCGAAGATTGGCTCCTCGTCGTAGACGAATCCCACGTCACGGTGCCTCAGATTCGTGGCATGTACAACGGTGACCAATCCCGCAAACAAGTGTTGATTGAGCACGGATTTCGTCTACCCAGTGCCGCTGACAACCGCCCCCTTAAGTCTGAGGAGTTTTGGGGCAAGGCAAAACAGTGCATTTTTGTCTCTGCCACTCCTGGAGACTGGGAGATGGGGATTTCTGAAGGTCGAGTGGTAGAGCAGGTGATTCGGCCTACTGCGGTGCTCGATCCCGAAATTTTCGTCCGTCCGACTACAGGACAAATTGATGATTTGTTTGGCGAAATTCAAGAGCGGGTGCAGCTTCAGGAACGGGTGTTGATTACGACGCTGACGAAGCGCATGGCCGAGGATTTAACTGAGTACTTACAAGAGCGCCAAGTCCGGGTTCGCTACCTGCACTCAGAAATTCACTCGATCGAACGGATTGAGATTCTGCAAGAGTTACGCGAAGGCACCTTTGATGTATTGATCGGTGTCAACCTGCTGCGCGAAGGGTTGGATCTGCCAGAAGTTTCGCTGGTGGCAATTTTAGATGCTGATAAAGAAGGTTTCTTACGAGCGGCGCGATCGCTGATTCAAACCATTGGTCGAGCCGCCCGTCATATCCGAGGCCAAGCCATTCTCTACGCAGATAACCTAACTGACAGTATGGCCAAGGCTATCAGCGAAACCGAACGGCGGCGGGCTGTACAAACGGAGTACAACACCAAGCACGGCTTAACCCCACAGCCAATCATCAAAAAATCTACCAATGCCATTTTGTCGTTTTTGGAAGTGTCCCGCCGTCTGAATGCTCAAGAACTAGAGCAAGTGTATGAGCAAGCAAGCGATCTGCCATTAGAGAACATTCCGCAGCTCATTGGTCAGCTAGAAGCTCAAATGAAGGAAGCGGCAAAAAAATTAGAGTTTGAAGAAGCGGCTAAGTATCGCGATCGCATCAAGCACTTACGGGACAAGCTATTAGGGCGTTAAGCGACTCCGTGAAATTCCCCAAGCTTTGCCGTTATTTCATGAAGCTCTCATGATTGATTTGAATGTTTTCAACAAATCACTCTTAAGCTAGATGCGATAGACTGGCTTGAAAAAGTGACAATGTTGGAGCTTGACTGTTTTATAAAGATTTATGGCTTCTGCTACGAAAAAAAGCAAAAGCATTAAGCAGTTAATGAACCAGCTGTTGATAAAAATGTCACTGGGGAGTTTAGTAGTGAAGCAAAATCACCGATTGCAGGCATATCGCTACGCTAATCGGGGCAGCATTTACCTATTTGCACCCATGTTGGACTTTAATGTAATGGCCGAAGTCGGAGAAACTCCGCCATAAGGTATAGCGATCGCTCAACAACACCCATTGTTGGCTAAATTGGTAACTTCATAACACCAAATACAACTATTTACTAAAACTTAATCGTTAGGCAAAATTCCTACTAGTACTGATGGAATTTTGGAAGGATTAATTATTGTCCGATTAAGCTGTTGGTTAAAGTTGCCAAATTTTTTAGGTAACAAGTTTAACTCATAGTAACTACTAAGAATATTGCGCTCGATCTTAGCTTAGAGTGCAGTACACATCGAGAACAAGGCAACCTGCAACGGTGAGTTTACTCTAGTTGCTCTATTGCAACACTTAAGTGCTTCAAGGCCACTTGATTCAGAAAGATACCTTACTCACTTCAACTCTGGACTCAGATGCCCTACTCTCCAATGTCCTCCTCTCAGACATTCCACGGTAGCAGCCCTATTCTTGCCTCTAAGCCCCTCTCGCCCGAATTCACAGTTGCCATCCCCACATACAACGGTGAGCACCGCTTGCCTGAGTTGTTGGAGCGTTTGCGATCGCAGGTGAATACAGATCATTTCCGCTGGGAAATTCTTCTGGTTGACAATAACAGTACAGACCAGACTGCTGATGTCATTCGCACCTTCCAAGCAGATTGGCCTGATCGGTATCCTATCCGGTACGTGTTCGAAGGTCGCCAAGGATCTGCTTATGCAAGGCAGCGAGCAGTGCAAGAAGCCGAAAGCGAGCTGATTGGTTTTTTAGATGATGACAATATTCCAGCCCAAGACTGGGTGGCAGCAGCTTATGCCTTTGCTCACACTCACCCTAGGGCAGGAGCTTACGCGAGTCAAATCCACGGTGACTTCGAAGTCGAGCCTCCTCAAAACTTTCGAAGAATTGCTGGTTTTTTAGCGATTACTGAACGCGGTCCCCAGCCACTGCTGTACGATCCTGGCAAAAAGCTGTTGCCTCCCTCAGCAGGCTTGGTGGTGCGAAAAAGTGTTTGGAGTCGCTACGCGCCTCAGACTTTTACCTTAAAAGGAAGAGTCGGTGAGTCTCAGGGGCAAGCGATCGCTGTCAGCGAACCGGGTGAAGATCTAGAACTTCTCTTGCATATTCAGAATGCAGGTTGGGAAATTTGGTACAACCCAGACATGGAAATGCACCACAAAATTCCCCACTGGCGTTTTGAGCGAGATTATCTGCTAGCAATGTTTCGAGGGATTGGTCTGAGTCGCTACTACACGCGCATGCTTAGTGTCAAACCCTGGCAGCGTCCACTAGCAACGGTAGCCTATACTCTGAACGATATGCGCAAAATCCTTCGGCACTGGCTGAAGTACAGAGCAGTCATCCCTCAAGATCTGGTAGCGACTTGCGAAATGGAGCTATTCCGCCACAGTTTGCTGAGCCCTCTCTACCACTGGAAGAAAACCCTAGAAAACTAAGAGGGCGTAAGTTCTAATTTTCCTATGCATGTAACGATTGCAATTCCCACCTACAACGGTGCCGATCGCCTGCCGCTGATTCTAGAGCGCTTGCGATCGCAAACTGCCACTGAATCGATTCAGTGGGAGATCCTCATTGTTGACAATAACAGCACCGATGACACCGCCGCTGTGGTACAAAAGCATCAAGAAAATTGGCCTTACCCCTACCCTCTCAAATATTGCTTTGAACCCGAACAAGGTGCCGCTTTTGCACGACAGCGGGCAATTCAGGAAGCAGAGGGTGAGCTGGTTGGCTTTTTGGATTGATGACAATCTACCAACAGCCGAGTGGCTTGCGGCTGCCTATGAGTTTGCTCAAACTCATCCCCAGGCAGGAGCTTACGGCGGGCAGATTTATGGCGATTATGAGGTAGAGCCTCCCGCTAATTTCGAGAAAGTTCAGGCATTTCTGGCCATTCGGCAACGAGGTTCAGAGCCAAATCTATACGAACCAGAGCGCATCAGTTTGCCCCCAGCTGCTTCCCTCGTAGTACGGCGGCAGGCTTGGCTTGAGCATGTCCCTCTACGTCCTGCTTTGAGCGGTAAGGTCCGAGGCTGTATGCTTCAAGGGGATGATTATGAACCCCTGCTGTATCTCCACAAAGCGGGTTGGGAAATTTGGTACAACCCTGCCATGCAAACCTATCACCAAATTCCTCATTGGCGGCTAGAAAAGCCCTATTTAACTGAGCTAGCTAGAGGCTGTGGACTTGCGACCTGTGAGCTACGCCTGATACTACACTGCTGATGCCCAGAAGCCTTGGATCATGGCTAGAACCTTTTTAGGAAATTCGCGCAGAGTTGTATTGCATTTACTCAAGCATCGCCAGCGTGTCAAAACAGATTTAATTGCTGCCTGTGAGCTGGAGTTTTTTATCGGTAGCTTACTCAGCCCCTTTTATTACCTCAGAAAAAAGGCTGCACCCGTACAGTCAGCAAACCCACTTTCTAGCTCTAAGGTGGCGTAGTGCCCTTGTCTCTTGGCTAGAGTAGCGGGAAGTGGAAATTTCTGTACTTTGGCTAAGTTAACCAGTCATAGTCGGTATTGCCGATACACATCACTCGCAGCACGATGCAGCAATGAGTGCCGATACACTAAAGCGTTGAGATCATCAGCATAGCCACCCCCAATGACGCAAGCCACTGGATAGCCTGCCGCCACACAGGTACTCAAGACTTGCATTTCTCGCCGGAATAAACCTGTATCGGTGAGTGCTAGTTTGCCTAAGCGATCGCCTAAGTGCGGATCAACCCCTGCATCGTAGAGGACTAGACCTGGACGTACTTCACTCAGTAAATCGGGTAAATAGGCAGCTAGAGTTTGTAGATAGGCATCGTCTTCCATCCCAATGGGCAAAGGCACATCCAAATCACTTGTCTGCTTGGTGCCTGGAAAGTTAACTTCGCAATGCATCGAGAACGTGAAGACGCTCGGATCATTCTGAAAGATTGCAGCCGTACCATCGCCTTGGTGTACATCTAAGTCAACGATCAAAACTTTCTCGACCAGACCCAGCTTTTGCAGAGCACGAGCTGCGATCGCCAAATCGTTAAAGATGCAGAATCCAGAGCCATAACTGGGAAATGCGTGGTGAGTTCCTCCTGCCGTATTGCAAGCAAGTCCCTGTTGTAGAGCTAACTGTGCTGTGAGAATCGTTCCTCCCACCGCAGTACAGGTGCGATCGACCAGAGCTGGGCTCCAGGGCAAGCCAATTCGTCGTTGGGTCTTAGGGTCCAGGGTGCCATCACAATACGCTTGCACATAATCCGGAGTATGGACGAGTTCAAGGACTGTTTGTGTGGGCCGCTCTGGAGTAAAAAATTGTTCTAGATGCGCTACCCCATCAGCCAGCAGCCTGTCGTACAGCAACTTAAACTTTGCCATCGGAAAACGGTGACCTGCTAGTAAGGGCGCGACATAAACAGAGTTATAAACCAGGGGTAAGTCCATCGGCTTTCTTAACTGGTGGTGGGTTCGGGAGGCTGTAAGTCCCGCGCTCTACCGCTATGCCTTCGGCAGGCTACGCCAACGGTGAGCGTCGGGATACACGGACATCCCGCGTGAGTTGAGGGGTATGCGCTACGC